>NZ_CP080442.1:3177500-3477500 GCF_019597925.1 [Clostridium] scindens
GAGTCTTCCCGCATTAGCCTGGAATATGCTTCAATAATCAGAGAAGTTTCAAAAACTTGTGGCGTCTGTACCGCACGCACGTATTTTCTCTTCGGCGTCTGTACCGTACAGTCATCCTCATCCACCAGCTTGATCGTATCCTTGCACGGCATTCCCGCCACGCAGGCCTTATATTCCCGGACGGTCTCATAGCCCCGCCTGATGATATCTCCATCTACGAATAGTCTTACCCCGTCATGTATAAATACGTAGCCATCCTGGTTCTTAACCTTCAGTCCGCCGTCCCGAATAACCTTTAGCGCCTGCCATACAGAATCATAGCGTTCCTTTCCTCCAAGCACTATGGCATCCACCTTAGTAAACTGATACTCTTGTACAAGTTCGCTGCAGTCGTGGATCTCCTCTTCTGATCCCACGGCCAGTATGATGTCGTCAATGACTTCCGAATCCTGAAAGGCTTTCAAGGTATAATAGATTACTGGCTTCCCTTCCAGTTCTATATACTGCTTCTGCACATCAGCGCCCATCCGCCTTCCCTGGCCTGCCGCCAGTATGATTGCCGTACACCGCTTCTTATCTTTTGCTTCCATAATGTATATCCCCAATACTTCCTATCTTTCTCCTAATTTCAGGTTTGGAACAGCATTCAGGTCCCATCCATGCCTTGTTCCATTCCTATATTCATAGTATGCTGCCACTCCGATCATGGCCGCATTATCCGTACAGTAGATTGGAGATGGATAATAGAACTTCACGCCCCGCTCCTGGCATGCTTCTTTCATGGCTTCTCTTAACGCGCTGTTGGAAGCAACCCCTCCTGCGATGGCGAATTTGTCAACCTGATATTCTTCCACTGCATGCATGGCATTTGCCACCAGCACGTCCGTGACTGCTTTCTGGAAGGAAGCCGCAATATCAGCCTGGCTGTACGCTTCCCCTTTCATCTTGCATCCATTGATGTAATTGAGCACGGCAGACTTTACCCCGCTGAAGCTGAAGTCATAGGGCGCGTCCTCCACATGGGCTCTTGGAAATGCAATGGCCTCTGGATTCCCTTCTTTGGACACCTTGTCAATCTTCGGCCCGCCAGGGTAGCCAAGCCCGATTGCCCGCGCCACCTTGTCAAATGCCTCTCCAGCCGCGTCATCCCTTGTCCTGCCGATAATATCGAATTTTCCGTAGTCCTTCACCCGTACCAGATGGGTATGGCCTCCAGACACTACCAGGGAAAAGAAAGGCGGCTCCAAATCCTTATGCTCGATAAAATTTGCCGCAATATGTCCCTCAATATGATGGACGCCCACCAAGGGCTTTTTAGCCGCGTAGGCAATCGCCTTTGCCTCGGCTACGCCTACCAGAAGCGCGCCGACAAGTCCCGGTCCATAGGTCACGCCAATTGCGTCTATGTCAGCCAGGGTAGCGTGGGCTTCCCTAAGCGCTGTCTCTATCACCTGGTTGATCTTCTCTATATGCTTTCTGGAAGCGATCTCAGGAACCACTCCCCCATACAGCGTATGCAGGTCAATCTGAGAAGATATGATATTAGACAGGACTTCCCTGCCATTTTTTACGACGGCTGCCGCCGTCTCATCACAGGAACTTTCAATTGCCAGAATCAATACATCTTTTTTCTCACTCATAATCAAAGCCTTTCATCATTGCTTCCGAATCTATATTAATCAGAAAATACAAGTTCCGCGCTTCTGCGATCCTTTGCCGCGATCGCTTGGGGGAATATGGCTCTTACTTCGTCCATATATTCTTCCGGCCTGGTCAGGGAAGGACTATAATGAGTCAGCCACATCTCCTTAACGCCTGCCTCTTTCGCAACCTGGGCTGCTTCATAGAAGGTCATATGCTTGTATTCTTTTGCTTTTTTTAGTTTGTCTTTCTCGCCGTACATGCCCTCGCATATGAATAGATCCGACCCAGCCGCATTATTCTTCATGGATTCCGTGGGGCGGGTATCCGTACAGTATGTCAGTTTGATGCCTTTGCGGGCAGGGCCCAGCACCATATCCGGCGTATAGACGTTGCCGCCTTCTTCCACCGGCTCGCCCTTTTGCAGTATTCCCCAGTATTTCTGCGGAATGCCTGCCGCATTTGCCCGCTCCACGTCAAACTTCCCGGCCCGGTCAATCTCCATGCTATAGCCGTAACAGGTCACATTGTGGTTGACTCGAAATGCTTTTAGCCGGTAGCCATTCATCTCGAATGTCTGCTCCGGCTCTGTAATCTCTATATATTTGATAGAAAACGGCAGCTCAGGCGCAATGACCCGCAATGAATTCACTACCCGCTCCAGGCCTTTCGGCCCCACTAAGGTCAACGGCTCTGTCCGGTCGGCATTCCCCATCGTAAGGAGAAGCCCCGGAAGCCCGCTGATATGATCCCCATGGTAATGGGTAAAACAGATGACATCGATCGGCTTGAAACTCCATCCCTTTTCCTTAATCGCAATCTGCGTTCCTTCCCCGCAGTCAATCAGCACGCTGCTGCCGTTATACCGCACCATAAGCGCCGTAAGCCAGCGGTATGGAAGCGGCATCATGCCGCCCGTTCCTAACAAACATACATCTAACATATTTTACCTCAATTTCCTACTTTGATTTGAAAACTTTTTACCAATTCATCATAGCAGTCTTCGCAGAGGTCGAATTGATCTATCTGGTTATCCTTCCTGGAGAAATATCCCCAGCGCTTGTTTACTTCCAGCACATCCTCCTGGGGAACCCCTCCTTTGACTTCAATCTCCCTGCCACATTTATTGCATATGATCTTCTCTATCTTCTTTGTCTCTTCTATCTCTTTTCTATACTGGCGCATACAATTCCTCCTGTGAGTATCCTATCACTTCTTCTTTCTTGCTACGCCTTCATTATATCTGTGCCCATCGGTTTTTCCTAGTGGGAACTGCTGTCAGTGCTGCCAGTTATCTTCCAAGTCCACGACTCATAAGTATAGCATCTTCTGTAGGATTCGTATAGAAGTTTTTGCGGATTCCGTCTTCCTTAAAGCCACGGCTATAATAGAATCCAAGCGCCGCCGCATTGCTTTTCCTTACATCCAGCATCAGCTTTGCAATGCCCTTGCCGGCTAAGACACTTTCCATCTCATCAAGCATCGCCCCGGCAACCCCTTGCCTCCGAAACTTTTCATCCACGGCTATCCGGGCAATCTCGCTTTCATCTGCCGCAAAATAAACGATCACGTATCCTGCCATCTGCCCGTCCAGCCACGCGCCTAATATCCGCGCCTGTTTCTGGTTCCAGGTATCCCGAAGGGCCTTCAGGCTCCAGGGGTCTGGAAATATCTCCTGCTCAATCCTGGCAATCTCCTCGATCTCCTGTTCCTTCACTGTCCTAACCGTCAGCATCCTATAAAGCCTCGATATCCGCAATCAGCGCATCTACTGCTTCTTTCTTTGTCGCCCAGCTGGTACAGAAGCGAACCGCGCTGTGAGAATCATCCACAGCCTCCCAGAAGCCGTAAGAATATTTTTCCTTCAGTTTCTCAAGATGCTCATTCGGGAGAATCGGGAACTGCTGGTTGGTATAGGAATCATAGCGCAGGCCATACCCCTTCTCCAAAAATGCCGCCTTAAGTCGCATCGCCAATTCATCCGCGCCTTTTGCAATATCAAAATAAAGATTATCTGTGAACAGCACGTCGAACTGGATACCCAGAAGCCTGCCCTTGGCAAGCATCCCTCCATGCTGCTTGATCAGATAGCGGAAATCCTTCTTAAGCGCCGGATTCGTGATCACGACTGCCTCGCCGAACAAAGCGCCCACTTTCGTGCCTCCGATATAGAATACATCCGTAAGTTCAGCGATCTCCGAAAGCCCCAGGGAACTCTTTTCTGACATCAGCCCATAGCCCAGCCTGGCCCCATCCAGGAATAATGGAAGTCCCAGTTCCCTACAGGTTCTTGACAGTGCCTGCAATTCTTCCTTCTCATACAGCGTGCCATTCTCCGTAGGATGGGATATGTACACCATTCCCGGCTGTACGATATGTTCATGGTCCGCATCATTCCAATGTGCCTCGTATGCTTCCCTGACCTGAGCCGCCGTAATCTTTCCATCCTCGCTCAGCAATGCAAGCACCTTGTGTCCCGTGGCCTCAATCGCCCCGGTCTCATGGACATTGATATGGCCGGATACTGCCGCAAGCGCTCCCTGATATGGGCGCAGGATTGCGCTGATCACAGTAAAATTCGTCTGCGTTCCGCCTACCAAGAAGTGCACGTCAGCCTCCGGCGCATTGCACAGTTCCCGAATCTTCTTCCTGGCACTCTCGCAGTATGGATCGTTGCCATACCCTACCGTCTGTTCATAATTTGTCTCTTCCATCTTCTTTAATATAGAAGGATGTGCCCCTTCCTGATAATCACATTGAAATCTAATCATGACCTAACCTCTCTTTCCGTTCTCGTTCTGCCTGGGATACCCGCAGATAATCCGGCTGATGCTCTGCGGCTGTCTCCATCTTTCCTTCTCTATAATATCTTATGGCAAGCGCCCCCACTGCCGCCGCCCGCTGGCGGTTCAGATGGGCGGGCGCAAATGTGATCTCCCTGCCTGCCATGATCCGCTCTATCAGCGCCTCCTTGAAGACCGGTACTCCGTCTCCCAGGAATACGACCTTCCTGTCATAGGAATGAAGCCGTTGCCCCAATTCCTCTATGCCAACCGCCATCTGATCTTCCAGCACGATCAGCCTGTCATTATCAAATTCATAGATTCCCGCATAGACTTGTCCTCGTCTGGCATCCATGATCGGACAGACGATATGATCGGTGCCGCACAAATTATAAGCCAGCCCCTCCAGGGTAGGAATATGAATCAGCGGCTTATCAAGCGCAAGCCCAAGTCCTTTGGCAGTGGCCGAGCCTATCCGAAGCCCGGTAAAAGATCCGGGGCCTGCCGCCACGGCAATAGCATCCATGCTATTTAGATCCAGTTCCGTCATCCTTGCCACTTCATCCAGCATGGGAAGAAGCGTCTGCGAATGGGTCTTCTTATAATTTACCGTATATTCGGCAATCGTCTGCGCCTCCAGCACGCCGCCTTCCACCACTGCCACGCTTGCAACCAGGCCGGAACTGTCCAATGCTAATATTCGCATATGCTTATCCTCCGATAATCAAATCCTTTTTCCAAATCCTTCTCTATCTTTACTTCTGTATAATGCTGCGGAAGTATCTCTTCAATCAGGTTGGCCCATTCGATAAGACTTACGCCCTCGCCATAGACATAGTCTTCGAAGCCAACCTCGTCCATCTCTTCTACATCGCCGATCCGGTAGACATCAAAATGATAGAAGGGCAGACGCCCTTCCTCATATACCTGCACAATGGTAAATGTAGGGCTGCTTACCGGCTCCTCGATGCCAAGCCCCGCTGCCAGCCCTTTCGTAAATACAGTTTTGCCTACTCCCAGATCACCCACCAGCGTATAGACCTGGCCAGCCCGGGCCTCTTGCCCCAGCCGGCAGCCCAGTTCATACGTCTCTTTCTCGCAATTGGATTCTATCACCATTCTTTAAAACCCTTCCTATTTCTTTCCATCCATCCGGCGGATTCTCACCGCAGGCGCTGGCATGTTTGCATAGATCAGATCCACCACTGCTGTATACTGATCCCCCATCTGGTCGATGGGAAGTACGATAGCCTGCTTTTCCGCCGTATACAATATGATAATCCTCTTCCTGGCAACCGCCCTCTTGAACTTACTCCAGGAAGCCTTGCCGCTGTCATCGGCAGTCGTTGTCGTAATGCCTCCGTCGTCAAATTCATAGGTCACAAGCGCGCCAAGCTTCTTGGAGTTCTGCATCTGCTTTGCCACTTTTCTTCTAATAAGGTATGGGAAAATGCCCAGTATCAGGAATGCAAATGCAAGAAACATCAGCACCAGTAAAAAATCCCCTTTCATAATAAAACTTACCGCAAGCCCCATATTCAGGACTCCCAGTATCAGAGCCACCATTCCCGGCCCGCTAGTGTAAATATTATATACCATAAAATCCGCCATTGAATCTACGTCCAGCTTTACTTCTACTTTTACCGGCATATTCCTTCCTCCTGTCTCTTTTGCTCATTTACGCTCCCTCTTGATAGATAAACTATTTTTAATTATAGCATATCTTTTTTTCTTCTGCCACTGATGATATACTAATTTTGTATTCAATGACAACATCGTTTGAGGAGGACAGATTCATGAAATTCACATTTTACCACAACAATATTAACGTATTAGATTTGGAAAAGTCGGTAGCGTTTTACCAGAAGGCTCTTGGCCTTGCTATCACCAGAGAAAAGGAGGCCGACGACGGAAGTTTCAAGCTGGTATTCCTGGGTGATGGAGACACTCCCCATCTGCTGGAACTTACCTGGCTCAGAGATATGGACAGGCCTTATAACCTGGGCGACAACGAATTCCACCTTGCCATGCGGACAGATGACATGGACGCGGCACATGCGCTTCATGAAGAGATGGGCTGCATCTGCTTTGAGAATCCTGATATGGGAATCTATTTCATCAGCGACCCGGACGGATACTGGATCGAGATCTGCCCGGCCAGATAATGAAAGCCGCCTGGATCAGCAAAATGCTGTTTCCGGGCGGCTCTGTTTTTAAAACTTGTATGATTCCAAGAGGATTAATGTCCCATCTTGAAGATCGGACTGATCTTCTTATAGATCAAAAATACGATCATGGATACCAGCACGCCTTTAAGCAGATTAAATGGCGCCACAGCAAACACCACGAAAGTGGACAGTCCCGTAATCTTGCCATTGATCGCGCTTCCCATTCCTACCAGCGCGTCAATGGGCATCCCAAACGCTTTTGCGTAAGTGGGTAGAAGGACGAATGCATTCAAGAAGCAGCCTACTACCGTCATAAATACGGTTCCTGCCGCCATACCGACAATCGCCCCATTCCTGGTCTTTTTCTTCTTATAGATAAGTCCTGCCGGAACGATAAATGCGCACCCAATCAGGAAGTTGGCCACATCCCCGACGCCTGCGGTTGTTGTTCCGCTGATCGCCACATGCAGTATGATCTTGATCAATTCTATGACTGCGCCGGCGAATGGTCCCATTGCAAAACATCCTACCAGAACCGGTACCTCGCTGAAGTCAATCTTGTAGAATGCCGGAGCAAAGGGAAGGGGCACCTCGAACTGCATCAGCACGACGGAAATCGCCGCCAGCATTCCGATCTGAACCATCATCCTTACCTTTGTTCTTGATTTTGCGTTTGCGTTTGTAATCACATCTGTACTCATTTTCTTTCTCTCCTTTTTAATGAAAATTGAAACTGTCAAAGAAAGAATATCTTCTTGGAACCATGTAACTGCCGCCAGTCCATGATGCATCATATTGCATAAAAAACCCCGATGCCTTGGCATCGGGGTCTGATTGCACCATAACTTGTCATTACATAATTCTTCTCTCATCCAGACTTTACTGTCGGTTCCGGAATTGCACCAGATCAGCCAGCGCAGACTGCTGCGCCGGGTCGCGGACTATACCGCCGGTTGGGATTTGCACCCGACCCCGAAGAATCTCTTTCAGTTCTCTCCTATTATAACTCCTTCGGTCCCAATATGCAATACCTTTATAGCGGCAGTATTCGTCCAATCCCCTGTTCCAGCGCTCTTGCGAAGATTGCCTGCCCCATTACCATATCACATACGGATATGCCGATATTGCTGCACACGATCAGTTCTTCGCGGTCCGTACGCCCTGGATGTACTCCCGCGATGACTTCTCCAGTCTCGCAGGTGATTGGAGCCAGGCCGTCCGGAAAGTATCCCATACCTTCAAACAGTTTATGCTCTTCCTTGCTGTCCACGATGTATTTATCCGCCATGCGGCATATCTCGGGATCCCAGAAGGTATTCAGGTCGCAGGGGATGATGGTCTGTCCCTTCCTTACCCACTCTTTCTTTACGACTTTCAACGGATCCCTGAGGATAATCGTAGCCGAGCTCATAACCTCGCAGCTGGCCACCAATTCTTCCGGGCTCGCAGCCTTTACAATGGGGACGCTTACTTCTCCTTCTACTTCCTGGATCAGCCGGTCCATATTCTCGCTTCTCACGTCATAGATATAGATCTTCTCCAATTCCTTGAGCGCCTTGACGATATATCTGACGTGTCCTGTTCCCTGCACGCCGCACCCGAACATTCCGAACGTCTTTGCGTCCGGATGCAGCGCCGCTGCCGCAAGGGATGTCAGCGCAGGCGTACGCATAGCCGTAATCCAGGCCGAATCCATTACCGCCACAGGGATTCCCGTCATGATATCATTGAGGATCAGCAATCCTGTCGTCTGCGGGAGTCCGAAATCCTTTGGATTCCTTGGATAGCACTCGATCCATTTCACGCCGCAGGCGAGACTGTCCGGCACGTAGGCGGGCATTGCATGGTAGAACACATCTTCGTATGGGTGGATGCCGATCTTGGCGGGCATCTCATACCGTTTCTTTCCATGTGCTTCCATGGCTTTATGGATCAGTCCCAACGTCTCCGCCACGTCAGGACCTGCCTTAATGCATTCCTCCTGCGTAAGCCACAGGATCTCTTTTCCCAGTTCCAGCTTGCTTTTCAGATAATCGTGTTCCTTCTGAAATGCCTCCAGCTGGTCTTTTGTCGCTTCATATGCCATATGAATACCTCCTTCATTCAATATTGAAAGCAAAAGCCGCTCCAACTCTTTATCTATCTTAATCATAAAGGTTGGAGCGGCTCCAATGTCAATTTAAATATTTATTTATCAATATTCCAGCAATACCTTGACCTCGCAGGGGTATCCATAATCCAGATATTCAAATAACTGCAATCCGATCTCGTCTGCTATTACAAACTTTGCCGTGACTTTGTTCTCCTCCATCCAGTCTTTAAGAACCGAAAAGTCCGTGCGGTCATTCACGACATTTACCACGCAGCAGGCATATTTCCCGAAGGGAAGAGTCATCACATAGGCCGGGTCTACAGATTCATTTATCCTGTCATCAAAAAACTCTATATACTCTGCTGTCTTCACGAAGCCATCCTGTTTGATCCAGGATGCATCCAGGACAAATCCATATTTTCTTCTGAAGGAGTTGTGATGTTCGGTTGCCGCCCGGCAGTTCTCCTGGAGTTTTAGATGATAGGCTTTGGCATCCTCAACATTCGCCCCATATATGACCTTTCTCTCAGGCAGATATCTGACCTGTACATCCGAGCCTTTTCCGGCTTCATGAATCTGCGCATGCTGCGTTGCATACCAGTCGATATCCTCTGCCACATGCAGGTAATATTCGCTCAGATACAAGGCTTCCTTCTGATGCTCCTTCATAAGTTCCATCACCATATCATTGTTGCGGGACGACAGGATATCTTTGATCTTTCCGATGGATATATTAAGCCTGCGCAGGCAAGTGATCGCGTCAATCCTCCAGAACTGGTCATAGGTATAATACCTGTAGCCATTGCCGGGATCCACGTACTTGGGCTTGAACAAGTCAATCTTGTCATAAAAGCGCAGTGTATCCTTGCTTACGCCGGTAATACGGCTCACTTCTCCAACGGTATACTTTCGTTCCATATTCCCACCCTTTCCTGCTGAAAAAGGATAAACATTGTATCGCTCTAATTTTTTCTGGCGTAGCCTGTCAGCATCAAAGTAAGCGCTCCATCTCCGGTAACATTGCATGCCGTTCCAAAACTATCCTGGAGCGCGAATACGGTCAGCATCAGGGCTGTGCCAGACTCATCAAATCCAAGGATGCCGATAATCAGGCCAAGGGATGCCATGACGGTTCCTCCTGGAACTCCCGGCGCGCCAATCGCGAATGCTCCAAGCAGCAGGCAGAACAGCACCATAGTCCCCAAGGAAGGGATGGTTCCATACAGAACCTGCGATACCGTCATGACAAAAAATACTTCTGTCAGGACAGAGCCGCACAGGTGGATATTGGCAAACAGCGGAATCCCAAAGTCAACCATATCCTCTTTCAGCGGAGGCTGGGACTTCTTGGCACACCTTAATGCCACAGCCAAAGTTGCCGCAGAAGACATGGTGCCTACCGCCGTGATATAGGCTGGCCCGTAATTCTTAAGGACCTTCCATGGATTCTCTTTTGCATAGATGCCCGCCGCCCCGTAGAGAATTGCAAGCCAGATATAATGGCCCGCCATCACGATCAGCACCACCTGGATAAATACAGGAAGCTGCTTTGTTATCGTGCCTTCATAGGCAAGACTGCAGAAGGTAAATCCGATAAACACCGGAAGAATCGGTATTACGATCTTCGTTACAATGTCCAGTACGATCTTCTGGAATTCATCCAGAACCAAGGTTATCGTCTCCGCCTTGGTCCACGCCGCGCCAAGTCCCAGCATGACCGACAGTACCAGCGCGCTCATGACTGGCATGATCTGCGGAATATCCAGCTGGAATATTACCTCTGGAAGTTCCTTCAAACCATCTATTTCAGATACGATTGACAGATGCGGGATTATCCCGTATCCTGCCGCCATGGATCCCAGTGCCGCCAGGACCGAAGAAGCATATGCAATCACAATAGCCACGCCCAGCATGCGGGAAGCATTGTTCCCCAGCTTGGTAATGGACGGCGCGATGAAGCCGATAATAATCAGCGGTACGCAGAAGGTGATCAGTTCTCCAAGGATGTATTTAACAGTTACCACGATATTCATAAATGCTTCGTTCGCCGCAAGCCCTGCCGCGATGCCTATAATGACGCCCAGTATCAGCCTGGCTGGCAGGCTTTTCATGATTCTTTTCATTGATGTCTCTCCTATAAGTCTGTTTATTCTTCAATCATCATCTTAATAATCTCTTCGTTCGTCTCTTTCATTCCTTCTTTCCCAAGACGGCCGATATTGTGTATGGTCGCCTCCACTCCCTTTGTCACGATCCCGTCGCCTGCATAGAACTGCTGCCCCCGCAGGTACATATTATAGCCCAGAATGCCCGCGTCAACGGATGCCGCTATCTTGGCCGCGCAGGAGGCTTTTGCCCCATCGCAGACCATGCCGGATACGATTGCCAGGGCATTGACCACCGTGTGGATAACTTCCTCATAGCCGCCACCGCACAAGTAAGCGATTCCTGCTCCTGCTGCCGCCCCGGCGCTGACCGCCCCGCAGTAGGCCGACAGCCTGCCAATTCCCGTCTTCTGGTGGATGGCGATCAAGTTGGACAGCGCCAGTGCCCGGTACACCTTCTCCTCTCCCGAGTTCAGTTCTTTTCCGTATTCAAGCACAGGCAGGGAGCAGGTCATCCCCTGATTGCCGCTTCCCGCGTTGATGATGACCGGCAGCTCGCATCCGTTCATACGGGCATCAGAGCCTGCCGCTGCCATCGCCTTCGCTCTCGTGCGCACGTCATCGCCATATGTATCCAGAAGAACGCTTCCGATGTTGGCTCCATAGTCGCCCCTGAGTCCTTCGTTTGCAATAGCGGTGTTGTAATTAATCTGTCTTGTGATGATTTCCCGGATGTCCTCCACGTCAACGATATTGATGAATTCCCAGATATCCTCTACATTCAGAATGCTTCTGTCCGTCAATCCTTCTTCCTTCTCGCCCTCCACCGGTACAAAGTAGCGCACTTCCCCGTCCTTTTCAATCAGCACGATATTGGTATGGTAGTTGGCGATCCGCACCTTCGCGTAGGAATCCCCTTTACCTACGGTGACCTGGATATCAAAGGTAATCCCATTGTCCACATGCCGGACGCTGATGGATGCCGTATTTAGAAATTCCACCATCCGCTCCATCTGCTCCTTGCTTACTTGCGCGATCACCTCTAATTCCTTCTCGGCTCTGCCCGCTATAATCCCCGCTGTCGCTGCCGCCGGAATTCCTTTGAGGTGATTGGTATTGGGTACGATGACGCTCTTTACGTTCTTGATTATGCTGCCGCTGGCTTCGATCACTACCTTATCCGGCAGGCATCCCAGTACCTCCCTCGCTTTCGCCGCCGCATACGCAAGGGCAATGGGCTCCGTACATCCCATCGCAGGAACCAGTTCTTCTTTCAGTATCTGGACATATGCCTGATACTTTTCGTCCGTTCTCTTCATACTAACCTCTCCTTTGCAAATGAATTTAATTCCTTTCCATTGTAAATCCCCGTCCGCGTACTCCATTGATCTGGGAAATCGTTATGAAGGCCTTGGGGTCTATATTCTGAATCATTTCATTTACTAAATACAGTTTTCGCCCGGGAATCACGCACAGCACGCCCTTCTGCTGACGGTGCCCATATCCCGTCTCGATGTGCACCATAGTGGCTCCTACGTCTACCTCCAAAAGCATCCGGCGTTTGACTTCTTCGTACTTGTCCGATATGACAAACAGCTGGATCTGGGATTTTCCCATCAGCATGACACGGTTCAGGATTAGCGTATTGAGCACCAGCGCAAGTATGCCATACAAGATCTGTTCGGAGTCCGAGAAGAATGCCTGGAGACTAAGGACGAGGAAATCCACGATGTATAGCAGCACGGCCACCGATACATGAACCCATCGATTCAGCACCAGCGCCAGAATATCCGTTCCTCCTGTGGATGCCCCCACCCGCACGATCAGACCCACGCCAATTCCCAGCAGGACTCCTCCATATATGGTAGCAAGCATGACATTGTCCGTCAATCTGGTGATTCCTGGAATTGCTTGCATTGCCGACAGAAATGCAGGATAAACGAACGTGCTGATGATCGTGGTGACAATAAAGGTCTTCCCCAGAATCAAAGCCCCCAGGATAAAGAGGACTGCATTTACGCAGAAAATGATCAAAGAAAGATCCACAGGCAGATAATGGCTTATAGCAAGGCCGATGCCGGTAGCGCCTCCCATGATGATCCCGTTGGGCACTATGAAGGCGGCCACGGCTGCTGCCAGTATCGCATTTCCTGCCAATACGCCTGCCAATGTCTTCAGGCTCTTCTTCCAACTCCTCTTCATCTCTTGCCGGTACCCTCTCTTCTATATTATTATGAGATGCCCTTCATCGTAAGCTGGATCCGCTTCTTCTTAAGATCTACGCTTAAGACTTTTACATCAACGATATCTCCTACGCTCACAACCTCAAGCGGGTGCTTGATAAATTTTTTGTCCGTTATCTCGGAGATATGTACCAGGCCGTCCTGATGGACGCCGATGTCTACGAATACGCCAAAGTCGATGACGTTTCTGACGGTTCCCTTTAATACCATTCCTTCCGTCAGATCCTTCATTTCCAGAACATCCGTCCTTAGGATGGGCTTTGGCATCTCATCACGGGGATCCCGGGCTGGTTTTTCCAATTCCTTTACGATATCCTTCAAGGTAATCTCGCCGATCCCCAATTCTTCGGCAAGGGGTTTGTAATTCTTGATGGTAAGAGATAAGCCAGTGAGTTTTCCCCCATCTATATCTTCCGGCTTAAATCCCTGCTTCATAAGCAGTCTTTCGGCTGCCTCATAGGACTCCGGATGCACGCTGGTTCCATCCAGAGGATTGTCCCCTCCTTGGATCCGCATGAATCCGGCACATTGCTCGTAGGCCTTGGGGCCTAGCTTTGCCACTTTCAGAAGCTGCCTGCGGCTGGTAAACCTGCCGTTTTCCTCCCGGTACGCAACGATGTTCTTTGCGATCGCCGCGGATATGCCGGAGATGTAGGCCAATAGAGGGGCGGATGCCGTATTCAGATCAACGCCTACCTTATTTACGCAGTCCTCCACGACGCCAGAGAGGGCCTCGCTCAACTTCTTCTGGTTCATATCATGCTGGTACTGTCCCACGCCTATGGACTTAGGATCAATCTTCACCAGTTCTGCCAGAGGATCCTGGAGACGGCGGGCAATGGAGGTCGCGCTTCTTTGTCCCACGTCGAACTTGGGGAATTCCTCAGAAGCCAGCTTGCTTGCGGAATATACGGAAGCGCCCGCTTCATTTACGATAACGTACTGCACCTTCTGAGGGATCTCTTTAAGCAATTCCACGATGAACATCTCCGATTCCCTGGACGCCGTTCCATTTCCTACAGAAATCAGCGTAATATTATACTTCTTTATAATCTTCTTCAGCAGATCTTTGGACGCCTGGATCTTCTGCGGCGTGGTTGGCGCCGTAGGATAGATGACCGTCGTTCCGATGACTTTTCCGGTAGGATCCACCACCGCCAGCTTGCAGCCAGTGCGGAATGCCGGATCCCATCCAAGAACGGTCTGCCCTACGATCGGAGGCTGCATCAGAAGCTGTTCCAGATTCTTTTTAAATACTTCGATGGCTCCGTCTTCTGCCCTCTCGGTCAGCTCGCTTCGTATCTCCCGTTCAATGGCCGGCGCGATCAGGCGCTTGTAACTGTCTTCCGTTACATCTTTAAGGATCGGCGTTGTATATGGATTCTCTCCATGGATCGTCTTCTTCTGCAGATAGCGTATGATATCTTCTTCCGGCGCTTCAATCTTCACCGTCAGGAACTTTTCCTTCTCTCCCCGGTTCAGCGCAAGAATCCTGTGTCCTGCCAGTCTGCCTACCGGCTCTTCAAAGTCATAATACATCTCATAGACGGATTCTGCCTTCTCATCCTTGGCTGCAGAGATGACTCGTCCTTTCTGCATGGTGATCTTCCTGATCCAGATACGGTAATCTGCCTCATCCGATATGTTTTCGGCAATGATATCTTTTGCGCCTGCAATAGCCTCTTCTACAGTATGTACTTCTTTGTCCGGATTTATGAACTCTTTTGCCAGATCTTCCACCGGCTTGTCAGTCTTTTGAAGGCTGATGATGGCAGCCAGCGGCTCCAGCCCCTTTTCTTTGGCAATCGTGGCTCTCGTCCGCCGCTTCGGCCGATATGGCCGGTATAAGTCTTCCACTACCACCAGGGTTTCTGCTGCCAGTATCTGCTGCTTTAATTCTTCCGTAAGCTTGCCTTGCTCTTCGATGCTGGAAAGTACCTGCTCCTTTTTCTCTTCCAGGTTTCGAAGATACGTCAGTCTCTCATGAAGCCTTCGCAGCTGTTCGTCATCCAGGGTGCCTGTGGCTTCTTTTCTATATCGTGCAATAAATGGGATCGTGTTGCCTTCGTCAATCAGTTTGACGGCGGCATCTACTTGCCATCTCTTTACTCCAAGTTCTTCTGTGATTTTCTGATTAATATCCATGTCATGTATCCTTTCCTGCTAATGATGTAATGCCTGTTGCTGATAATTATAACCGAATTTTCCCTAAACCGCAATGCATGCCTCTTTCAGGACAGTCCTTTATGGCAGGCTATCTTATCTGATTCAGAGAATACCGAGTTCACTCTGTTTTGTTGAAATCCCCTCTCCACTATGATATACTTAAGACAAACTAACAGAGGTACTTCAAAGGGGAATATAAACTATGAATCAGGTAACGCAAGAACTGTCAAAGCAGCAATTGAAGTCAAAAGAAACCAAGGCAAAAATCTTCCGCGCCGCCAAGCATATCCTCCAAAAGCAGGGATATGAGCAGCTTTCTATCAAGAATATCTGCGAAGAGGCCGGCGTTTCCAACGGAAGTTTCTATCACCATTTCAAGACTAAGGATGATCTTCTGTCCTACTATATCGAAGAACAGCCCAGCATCAATCCTGATCTTCTGGATATGCCCCGAAATGCCGCGGAGGCCAAGGCCGCGATCATCCAAGTGTACTTAAATTACGTGCATTACTGTCAGGAATTGGGCGTAGAATTCATGTCCAATTATTATACGCCTAAGAACCAGTCCTTAAACCCATTGATCCGTACGGAAAGGCCCTATCCGATCGTCACGGTCCACAATTATCTGCAAAAAGCCATTGATGCGGACATTATAAAGCCGGATCTGGATCTGGAAGATATCACCACGGATATCCGCATGATCGTCATTGGCAACGTGTTTGAATGGTGCTTAAAAAGCGGCGAGGCAGACTTTGAAGGCAACATGAGGCGCACGCTTAGAATTTATTTAGACGGCCTGTTCTAAAGGCTTCCATAACCATATGTCAGGAGGAAGATTATGTATATATTCATAACCAATCCCAACGCCCGCTCCGGGCTGGGGCATAAGATATGGGATGATATCGAGACCGTTCTGAAAAAACGAGGCGTCACCTACCAGGTATATTTTACAAAATACCAGCAGCACGCCACCAAGATCGTCCGACAGATCACCTCTGACCATGAGCGTCACAATATTATCGTGCTGGGTGGCGATGGAACGGTGAATGAAGTGATCAACGGCATTGACTGCCTGGCAAACGTCACGCTGGGCTATATTCCGATCGGGTCAAGCAACGATTTTGCGCGGGGCTTAGGACTTCCTGCCGACCCTTTGAAGGCGCTTGAAAATATCCTGGCACCCGTCCGCCATCTTGCGATCAATATCGGCGTGCTCGAATACGGGGATAAAAGACGGCGCTTTTCCGTAAGCACTGGACTTGGATTTGACGCGGGGGTTTGTCATGAAGTTATGGTATCCCGTCTGAAAGTCTTTCTAAACAAGATAAAATTGGGGAAACTTTCTTATGCAGGAGTCGCCCTTCACCGCATGATATCCCTTGATCCGAAGGATATGACGGTAATCATGGACGGCACCCGGAAACTGGATTTCCATAAAGTATACTTTGCCACTGCCATGAATCTGGCCTATGAAGGCGGCGGCTTTAAGTTCTGCCCCAAAGCAGACTGCAAGGATGATCTTCTGGATATCATCGTCATCTCAGACATGCCCAAGATCAAGGCGCTTGCGCTTCTCCCCACTGCGTTTAAGGGATGGCACGTATTTTTTAGAGGCATTCACATCTATACCTGCAAAGAGATTGAAATCATCAGCGAAAAGGCGCTGCCCGTACACGCGGACGGAGAGCCCATTTTCCTGCAGAAACGGATAAAGGCATGCCTTGAGCCAGAAAAATTACGCATTATCGGTGCTCCCGAATAAGAATAACGGAGGTTACTGCCATGATATGGCTTATCATCACGATCGCAGTCATCCTGCTCTATCTATTTGCCCTCGCGCCCAGGCTCTCCCGCCGCGATGCCATGCGCGCCTTTTCCGGCACCATGTTCGCCCACAGGGGCTATCACTGCAAGGAGCGAGGCATACCGGAAAATTCTATGAAGGCGTTTCGTGCCGCCATCGCCAGAGGATATGGCATTGAACTGGATCTTCACCTGACAAAAGACGGCCGTCTTGCCGTCTTCCACGACGATACGCTGGAACGCATGTGCAAAAGAACTGAAACGGTGGAAGAACTGACTTCCCTGGAACTGTCTTCCTGCACTCTTTTAGATACGGATGAAACGATCCCCATGTTTGAGGATGTGCTCACTCTTGTAAGAGGCCGGGTTCCCTTGCTGATAGAACTTAAGATTCCAACCGCCTCCCTTCAGATATGCGAAGAAGTCTTAAGACAAATGCGAAACTATCAGGGCCCCTTTCTGATCCAGTCCTTCAACACCATGGGACTTCGCTGGTTCAAGCTTCATGCCACGGATCTGTTAAGAGGCCAGCTTTCATCCAACCTGACCGCCAAAAAGACCCGGGAATCCTGGTTCTTAAAATTCATGGTCAAGTATCTGCTTGCAAACTTCCTTGGCAGGCCTGACTTTATATCTTATAAACTGGCAGACCTCCCTGTGATGAACGTCTGGATATTGAAGCATATCTTCCATACGCCGGTTGCTGTATGGACGCTTAAGACTCCCGAGGCGCTTTTTGACGGGAAAAAGTGCTATGATATTCAGATTTTTGAAAAATCCTATGAAAATTATTAACAAATAATGAACATTATTGTTGATTACCCTTTTTCATGTTATAATCCGTGGTGAACCATGAATATATTTTAACAAGGGGCTTAAAAGGGGAAATCACTATGAAAGCCATAGAAGCAACGAAAAAGATAGTAAAACGCTATAGTCATGCATGGGTGTTCTTATACGCATTCATCTATATGCCATGGTTTCTGTACCTGGAGAGGCGTACCGGAGTCGATTATTATATCATCCACTCGCCGATCGACAATTATATTCCTTTCGTAGAATATTTTATAGTTCCCTATCTATTATGGTTTCTATTTATTGCCGTAACGGTAGGCTACTTTTTCTTTACGGACAAATGGGGTTTCTATCGGCTGTGCGCATTCTTATTCACCGGAATGACGCTTTTCCTGCTGATATGCACGTTCTTCCCGAACGGGCTGAATCTTCGTCCTGTTGTATTTGAAAGAAATAATATTTTTGTTGATCTCGTCAAAACCCTATACAGTACGGATACGCCGACCAACGTGCTGCCAAGCATACACGTATTCAACTCCATCGGCGTCAGCATCGCGATTGCCCACAGCAATGCCTTGAAGAAGCACCGCATGGTACAATGCAGCGCTTACCTGCTGGCTATGCTGATTATAATGTCCACCGTATTCTTGAAGCAGCATTCCGTGACGGACGTTATCGCTGCCATTGCGATGGCATGCATTATCTATCCGTTCGTATACGTGACACAGGAAAAGAAAGCGCCAAAGTTATCACACCAGCCAATCTAACCATTCTATAAGAGGAGGATACCAATTATGAATGCAGAATTCAGTGAAAATCTTATCACAGGCAATGAAATGATAGATTCCCAGCACAAGGAACTAATCGAAAAAATGAACCAGCTTCTGGAAAGCTGCGAGAATGGAAATGACAAGTTAACCGCAGTAAAGACGCTGGACTATCTTGAGGACTACACAGATTACCATTTCAAGGCAGAAGAACAGCTGCAAAGAGATATCGACTATCCGGGCTACGAAAAGCATATTGCGCAGCACGAGATATTCAAGAACACCATCAAGGATTTAGAAGAGATGCTGCAGGAAGAAGAAGGCCCATCCAACGCGTTCGTTGAAAAGGTAGAAGAAAACATTGTAAAATGGTTCTATACCCATATCGAGGGCTTCGACCGTTCCGTTGCTGAATATAAATTCATGCGCGAGAACAATGAGCGTCTGTAGATCCCACTGATACAAATAACCGGCCTCTGTACAGAGGCCGGTTTCTTATATTCCTGCATCCTTTAGTCTTTCTTGATTCCTGCGTAACGGGTATATTTCTCAAACGCAGAAGGCATAGAATATTTCTTCTCGATTTCTTCCGGATGTATGAAAAGAAAATCTTTCTGGTTCGTCTTCTCCAACTCATCTACCATTACTTCATAGCCGGTCATATGCCATTCGATATGGCTGAAGATATGCTTTGCCGTCTCCAGCTTCTTTACACGGATGGGCATTAGGCCGATGGATTTGCTGTATTCTGTTACTTCTTTCATCGTCATGTGGCCAGGCTCGTTCGGGAATTCATACAGTCCTGCAAGAAGTCCCTTAGACGGCCTCTTCTGTATCGCAAGCCTCTGTCCATCCTTAAATAGAAGCACGGTCCGCTTCTCCATCTTCCGGGCTTTCCCCTTGCTCTTTACCGGTATTTCGCAGGTCGTCCCCTGCTTCCTCGCCTCGCATAGATGTGCCACTGGACATTCGCCGCATTTCGGCTCACCGTTAGGCACGCACACGATAGCTCCCAGTTCGATCAGCCCTTGGTTAAAATCGCTGGCTCCATCCGCCGGAATCACCTTCTCCAATGCCTCCTCCATCTTCTTGCGCACGCTCTGCTTCATGATATCCTCCCGGCTTCCCGTAAGCCTGGATACCACGCGGAGCACATTGCCGTCCACCGCTGGCTTGGGGATGCCAAAGGCAAATGCGCTGATAGCCCCAGCCGTATAATTGCCGATTCCTTTTAAAGAACGGATCTCTTCATAAGTATCCGGAAAACGGCCATGATAGTCTATCATGATCTGCTGGGCGGCTTTTTGCATGTTTCTTACCCGGTTATAGTAGCCGAGGCCTTCCCATAGTTTCAGGAGCGTATCTTCTTCTGCCCTTGCAAGTGCCTCTACTGTCGGGAGTTCTCGTAAGAATCTCTCATAATAAGACTTTACCGCCTCCACCCGGGTCTGCTGAAGCATAATCTCAGACACCCACACCCGGTAGGCGTCCGGATTCTTCCTCCACGGAAGATCCCGCTTATGATTGCGGTACCACGCCATAAGAGGCTCTGCCATCTCGTGCAGGATTGGATTCTCAAGCACCACCGGCACCTCTTCGGCAATTTGGATCGCGTCAGGGCTTACCTCGCAGTCATAGGCAACCACGCGGACGCCGTCCCCGGCCGCTTCCCTTAAGGCTTTCGCGAACGCCGGATGGGTATCCGCATTGGGCGTAAAGTAGCGGACATCTCTCATCTGGATGACAAAAAACACATAGGCTTCATAACCTTGCCTTACCGCGGCTTTCAACTCTTCTACATGCTTCACGGCACGTTCGCTTGGGGCATCGGGAAAACGCACTCTTCCCTCTTCTTCCAGCGTCACCCCTTTGACCTCGATCAATATCTTCCGTTCATTCGTCTCTACATACAGGTCTATCCTGGAATTGCCATAAGTATACTCGGGCTTTACCAAAGTTGCTCCTTTGATCAGGCCGCCTTTTTCAATCCATTCCTTAACCACTTGGTTTGGCACCTGGGAATCCATATTTATTAATTTGGTATTCCCCTTTGCATCCTCTTTCTCCACCGCGATCAGATCCCATCTGGTTTTTCTGTCTGGATTATCGGACTCCTGCAGATAAACCCTGGCTCCGGCTTTTAAAAGTTCCGCGCAGCGTCCGGTATTCTTTACATGGACGGTCTCCCTTTTCCCATCTATTTCGATATATGCAATAAACCGGTTGGGCCGTTCCAGGAATATCCCCGGTATGATGCTCTTGTATCTCATCTGTCTTCTCCTTTCACTGCTTCTTGATGCGCCTGCGGCTTCGTTTGTCCCATTCTATCTGCTTCTCTTAATGAAGCCTCCAGCGTATCTTCTACTTTGCCCTGCCTTCCCCAGCCAGTAAAAAAGCCGCTGTTTCTGCCGCCTTTTACAGATTTTATGCATTTCGATACCATAAACTGAGTGCGGAAAACGAACTCCTCGGACTCCATAATCGTAAATGGATGCTCCTCCGTCACTATAATCTGAACATCTCCCTTCCGATATTCTGGATATTTGCCCGAGTATCCCTCGCTTTGCAGACGAGAATCAATGACTCTGCGTTTCGTCTTAATATCTTCATTCTGGCTGCTTCCATAATCCCTCTCATCATATGCTTCCGACGCAGCCTTTAACTTATGCCAGATCAAAACATAAAGTTTCTCACGCTTATGCGAAAGGAGCCTCCGGCTTAGGAAATATTCCACCCTCTTAGAAGGATGCTTGTAGTAAATGCGCAGCAGCCTTACAAATGAGATATCGCCTGCTTCCCTGGCAAGCGCCATCATCCGGTCTATTCCCTCATAGGTGGCCGGATACCTGCCTTCGAGAGACTCCCTGATTGGCGACCACTCCCGAAAAGGTGCGAATTCTATCACTCCCAGCAGTTCCTTTTCCTTTTGGTTCAAGACTGCATCGCCCAGATATTCATATTTATCATAGACCGTCCCTAACATATACACCAGCTGGCGCCACTGCTCTTGTCCCTTTACCCAGAAATGCCCTATCTGATGATATTGATAGCAATGGATACTTTCCTCCATATCGTCAAAATACAGTGTCAGCGCATTCTCGCTTCCCTGTCGAATGCTTAGGACATAGCCCTTGTCATTCACAGCAAGGCTTGCCGACGTCTCAAGGCTTTCCTCTAAAAGGAACTCCCCAACCACCCGGCAGTTCTTAAGAATCAAGTAGCATTCCACTGCATCGTTCATCATATACGGAACATAGTATTCCTTCTCCATTTTCCCTTTACACAGTTCAAAGACCTGGTATTCAAATGTCTCCGCAAGACGGCAGAAGGCTTTCGGTAGCCCTTCTATATCCCCATAGAAATACCGCCTGTCGTTATCTTCTTGCATCATATATTTAATACTTGCTCCCTTTTCTTACCTATCAGTTTGTTAAGAACAGACTCATTATATTACATCCCCGTGTTCTTGCCAACCTGATAGCGATAAAAATAAGCGCCAAAATAATCAGGCGGCATCCCTGCTTTCACAAAGATACCGCCATCACGCCTATATATGAAATTCTTCGAACAGCAGCATTCTATATTCTTGATCCTCCACTGCCCGTTCCAGTTCTTCCAGCCGCTCTGACCGGATCAGCTGCTGGGCCAGCCGGGCCATACGTTCTTCCCCGGACTTCTCTCCTTGTTCTATCCCTTGTTTTAGTCCCTGCTCATGTCCTGCGTTCCAATTACTCTTCATCTGGTGGTGATGGTCCCTGATCGCTTTCTCCCGTGCTTCATATTCCAGCCGCTTCTTCTCGTCTGCGCTAAGATTCGTTAACGCCTCATAGGCCTTACCCAGAAATTTATCCGTCTTTGCTATCATCTCCAAATCCTCCTTCCTCTCTGCATTGATAAAGCGTGCCCATTTTAGTAATTCTGTCTGCGGATATCTATATCTGTCTAATTTGGGCAGTTCCAGTATGTGTACTTCTAATTTATCCGTATACTTCCTATGCCTTTGATCCTCCCAGATATGGAACCTTGAATAAAACTCCTCATCTTCCTGGAACATTACAAAGTCCAGTATTCCTATATGTATGCACTTCTTTAGTACATCGTAATCTTCCCCCTCTTTTATCTGGTCAATATACATTTTTCCCAAATAAAATAGTGACCGCTCCGCCCATAATTCAAAAGGCGCCACCTGCATCTCCATATTAATCTGGATATCTCCATTAAGAAGAACCCGCACATCCAGGATTCCCAGTTTCTCTTCCTGGCTTTCCTTCCTTAGATGGGTAGGAAGCAGTGTAGTCTGGATAATCTCTTCCGGCCTAATTCCAAGCACCGCCGAGATAAACCCTCGCCGCACCTCCGGCTCCTCCATCAATTCCTTAAAGCAGAAGTCTACTTTGGGCTTCATTATAAATTCACTCATCTTACCGCTCCTTTCTCTGTAAGAAAGACGCGGCAAAGGATGTTTGTCCTACTTTCATTATATGGATGTTCCCTGGAATATACAACATCTTTCTTACTCTGTATTTGGTTGTCAATTAGGGATTATTAAGGCCGAAAGGCCATGAATCTCGCCAGATATGGCTTGATAGAATCTATTTTAATACATTGGGCTTTTGTTTGCAATCACCTTTATCTATATACGCAGTTATCACTAATATCTATCACTGCCTTACTTCATCAATATTTTCAATGACGCAATCCCTTTCTTTCATTGAACCATTCTGACGCGCGGGAAGCCGCGCGCCAATGCGCCAAATATCCGGTGCAGCCATCTAACTGGGAGGCCTGATTTTAGGCTGGCAGGCGAAAAACATTGAGTGCTTACTTACAATATGTTATATTAATGAGGATGTCTAACTGGCATCCTCATTCATATTAAAAGCAATGATGCAAAGGAGTATCACAGCATGAGCATATTAACCGTAGACCATCTTTCCCACGGATTCGGAGACCGGGCCATCTTCCAGGACGTCTCCTTCCGCATGCTAAAAGGCGAGCACATTGGCCTGGTCGGCGCAAACGGGGAAGGCAAATCAACATTTTTCAATATCGTAACCGGCAAGTTTGCCCCTGATGCCGGCAAGATCGAGTGGGCCAAGAACGTCCGCGTCGGCTACCTGGACCAGCATACCGTGCTTGAGAAGGGTATGACCATCCGCGATGTGTTAAAATCCGCTTTTTCCTATCTATTTGAGCTGGAGGCGAGGATGAACGATATCTGCGATCAGCTTGGATCAGCAGATGAAGAGACCATGAATAAGCTGATGGAAGAATTGGGCGTCATCCAGGATACCCTGACGATGCATGACTTCTACGTGATCGACGCAAAGGTAGAAGAAGTGGCGCGAGCCTTAGGGCTTCTGGATATCGGCCTTGATAAGGACGTCACCGACTTAAGCGGCGGCCAGAGGACTCGGATCCTGCTTGGGAAGCTGCTGCTCCAGAAGCCTGATATCCTGCTTTTGGATGAGCCTACTAATTATCTGGATGAAGAGCATATCAACTGGCTAAAACGCTATCTTAACGAGTATGAGAACGCCTTCGTCCTGATCTCCCATGATATCCCGTTCCTCAATGATGTCGTCAACATCATCTACCATATGGAGAACCAGGAACTGAACCGGTATGTGGGGGATTATGATGAATTCCAGAAAGTATATGAAGTGAAAAAAGCACAACTGGAGGCCGCTTACAAGCGCCAGCAGCAGGAGATCAGCCAGTTAAAAGACTTCGTGGCCAGGAATAAGGCCCGTGTCTCTACCAGGAATATGGCCATGTCCCGCCAGAAAAAACTGGATAAGATGGATGTCATCGAACTGGCAGCCGACAGGCCAAAGCCTGAATTTCACTTCCGCCTGGGGCGCACGCCGGGAAAATATATCTTTGAGATCAAGGACTTTGTAATCGGATATGACGAGCCGCTCTCAAAGCCGCTCAATCTTTCGCTTGAAAGAGGGCAGAAGATTGCCCTTACCGGCGCCAATGGAATTGGCAAGACCACGTTGATCCGAAGCATCCTGGGCCTGGTGCCTCCTCTTTCCGGCACCTGCGAATTAGGAGAAAATGTATTGCCCGGCTATTTCGAGCAGGAAGGGGATTATAATAACAAGACGACCTGTATTGAAGAAATCTGGCAGGAGTTTCCTTCCTTTAACCAGTATGAAGTCCGCTCCGCCCTTGCCAAATGCGGCCTGACTACCAAGCACATCGAGAGCCAGGTGCGGGTACTGAGCGGAGGCGAGCAGGCGAAGGTCCGCCTGTGCAAGCTGATCAACCGGGATACCAACGTCCTGCTTCTGGACGAGCCGACCAATCACCTGGATGCAGACGCTAAGGATGCCCTGAAAGAGGCCCTTAGGGAATACCGGGGAACCTTGCTTCTCATCTGCCATGAACCTGAATTTTATCAGGACATTGTAAATGAAGTCTGGGACTGCAGCAAATGGACGACCAAGATCGTATAGGATTCTAAAAAACCCGCCGCAAATTAATCAATGGCATTAAGTTAAGAAAAATCTCACATCACATTATCGTGGTGTGGGATTTTTTTATAGAAAAGTATTGACATACCGTTCAAAAAATGCGGCCGCTTTAGCCACTGATTCATTTTAGAGGTAGCTAAAGCGGCCCTTGTAATTAGACAGATGTCTTTTACAAGGAGGAAACCGTATGAATGACATATCACAAAAATTAAAAGAGACCCTGCTTGGGCTTATTAGGAATCAAGATTTATCTGAATGTGTGAGAGCACCTGATAAAGATTTCGCCAGAAACAGGAAACTCCCCTATGAAAAAATGATTCTCTCACTCTTAACAATGGAGGGGACATCGTTAAAGAATGAGTTGTTAAGACAGTTTGGATATCACTGCGACATAGCATCATCCTCTGCATTTGTTCAGCAACGTGAAAAAATACTTCCGGCGGCTATGGAAAAACTGTTTTATAGTTTTGTTGCGGAAACGGATGTACCACTTGGCTTTAAAGGATTTCGTTTGATTGCAGTCGATGGTTCCGACATACAGATGCCGACCAATCTCAATGACGCAGATTCCTTAATTCAAACTTGTGAAGGGCGTAAGCCATACAATCTCCTTCACCTAAACGCTCTGTACGACCTTCAGGCACATACCTATGTTGATGCCATTGTTCAGAAAAAACATGCTAGTAGTGAAAATGGTGCTCTGACAAACATGGTTGATCGTTCTGAAATAACTGGGGATGTAATCCTGATCGCTGACAGGGGGTATGAATCTTATAATAACATGGCGCATATCCAAGAAAAAGGCTGGAAATATCTTATACGGATAAAGGATTTTCAACAATACAATTCAGGAATCCTGCACGGCTTTGAACTTCCCAATCAGGAGGAGTTCGACATAGACATCAACCTTACAGTCACTCGTAAACAAACGAATAAGATCAAAGAACTGCTGAAAGACAAAAACCATTATCGCAAGATTGCCCATAGCAAAACATTTGATTACCTCCCAAAAACCAGCAGGAAAGCCGATCCGGCAGTCATGTATACAATCCCATTTCGCATTGTCCGTTTTCCAGTATCAGAGAATGCATATGAGGTGGTTGTTACAAATCTGGACAAGAAAGATTTCCCATCAGAACTCCTAAAACAACTTTATGCTAAAAGATGGGGAATTGAAACATCATTTCGGGATTTAAAATATACGATTGGTTTATTGCATTTTCACTCAAAAAAAGTGGAGCATATCCTACAAGAAATCTATGCCAGACTTATCATGTATAACTTTTCTGAACTGATTACCTCGCATGTAATCATAGAAAAGAAAAACAGAAAACATGAATACAAAGCCAATTTTTCTGTTGCAGCACACATATGTCGGGAATTTCTATTAGGTATAAATACTCCACCTGATATAGAAGCACTGATTGCCAGATACATAACTCCAATCCGTCCTGGGAGATCCCGTCCAAGGGATATGAAAATCAAGCAGGCAATAAGCTTCATGTACAGAGTAGCATAAATCTTGTAAATTTCATATGCTTTTTTAGGCAAGGAAGCGTTCTTGCCTTTTTATTGAGCAAGATGCTATGCCGATATCTTTAAGTTGTAAAGCGATAAAAAAGAAGCTGCCACGGATTATGTGGTAGCCTCTTCTAAATTTCTTAACTTAATGCCATTGGCAAATTAATGCGGCGGGTTTTCTAACTATTAAAACAAGCTGCATGCATACTTATTGCCTGCCTGGACTGCCGTTACAATCTTTCCATTCAGATTCGCATCTCCAATCTTATGTACCATTGGCCTTCCCATTGCTTTTAATTCATGATAAATATGATCGGCTGGCTTTATTCCTGCTGACAGAATCACATAATCGGCTGGAAATTCTACTTCTTTATCCGCCAGCATATCTTCTGCTTTCAGGACTCCATCTGCAAGTTCCAGAACCTTATGGCTATGCTTTATTACTATACCTTCGCCTTCTGCCCTTGCCATTTCCAGCGCCATCTCCATTGTCGCATCGCCGCCCATGCCGGCGTTTTCCAGGCTTGGCCTCTTGGCAAAGTCGAGAATTACTATATTTTTCCCTTGCTCTTTCAGGTATAGCCCTGTCTCAATTCCAGTAAGTCCGGCGCCAATCACGATGATATCCTTGCCTTCCAGTTTCATTTTTTCTTCCAGAACGTCTCTTGCCTGGAGGACATTCTTCGCGTCAAACCCTTTGACCAGAAACTGGGCCACATTACTTCCCGCCGCGACGACAACCGCATAGGGATCTAACGCCAGTACGGACTCTGTTGTCGCTTCTGTATTAAGCCGAAGATCTACCTCTGATTTTGCCAGCATATTTTCATAATATTTGACAAACCAATCCATTTTTTCCTTATGGGGCGGAACCTTGGCAACATTAATCATTCCGCCAATCTTCCCGCGTTTTTCAAACAATACTGGCTTAAATCCCCGCTCGGCCAATGTCAGCGCAGCCTCGCAGCCTGCCGGGCCTGCACCCACTACTGCAACTACTCTGCCATTTCCGTCTTTTTTAAGTTCTTTCCGGGCCTCTTCTCTTCCTGCATAGGGATTCACGCTGCATCCTGACTGGTCCGGAATGAATCCATAATTCCAGCAATTCATGCAGGATATGCAATAGCGTAGTTCATCCTCTCTCCCCTCAGCGCATTTTTTTACCCATTCGCGTTCTGCGAAGATTCCTCTTCCCATGCCGACCATATCGCATTTCTCATCCTTGATAATCTTATCCACATATTGGGGATGCCGAATATTTCCGGTAGCACAGACGGGAATGGATACTTGTTCTTTTACCTGGCTTGAGGCTGCAACCTTCCAGCCCTCAGCCCTCGTGCCGTCGCCGGACATTACATTTACGCCAGTCAGGCTTCCGCCAGCACTGACGGTAATCATATCTGCACCTGCTTTTTCTATATATGGTGCGAAACTCGCTGCCAATTCCGGGGTAATGCCTCCCTCCTGTCCGTCGAATCCTTGTAGTTTCACAGCCAGAATCATGTCATCGCCGATTGCCTCCCGCAGGATATGCAGCGTCTCCATTGAGAAACGAAGCTGGTTTTCCAGCGTATCTATGCCATATTCATCGGTCCGGTGGTTGAACAGCGGACTTAGAAATTGTGCACCCAGATAATTATGGCACATCTGGTACTCGATTCCGTCTGCCCCTGCCTTTTTAGCCCGAACTGCTGCCTCCTGAAACTGTCTCTGGATTCCTTTAAACTGCTCGACAGTCATCTCGTTGATTGTCGGAGGATTGCCGCCGCTGTAATCTACCTGACCGGGATGCCACAACTGGAATAGAATCTTGGCTCCATTTTTATGAGCCGCATCAGTCAGCCTAGCAAGCCCCGGAATATATTTGTCGTCATTAATTATCGGCTGCATTGGCAGCGTAGATGGCCATGTCGGGTCAATCACCATCGCTCCCGGTATCACGATACCCACCCCGCCCTTTGCGATAGACTCTATGTAAGCAACATCCCGGGAACTAACGGAGCCATCCATTCCTGAATAACATTTTGCCATTGCCAGATAGATGATCCTGTTTTTGACTGTCTGACTTCCAATTTGTATTGGTTCTAAAAATTTGTGTCCCATCTTTTATAATCCCCTTTCCTTACATAATGTATGGTTCCCCAGCGCTCCGTACCGTAATATCGCTGATATTGATACCCCATGGCTGGTTCATCACATATACTACATTGTCAGCCAGGACGGAAGGATCGATGTACACATTTCTGATGCTATCCTGCTCTGTAAGATCCGGACGTCCCGGCATCTCCTGCAAAAGTCCCATCATAGCCAGCGCATTCTGCCCCACCAGGCCAATCGCCGTATCCTGATTGATGATACAATCGAACAGCGGCGTAGTCGGTACTCCCGTAGGCTTCACGCAGGTAACCTTGATCTTTCCATAGGCTTCCTGGCGCAGCGTATCAGATATATATTTTACGGCAACTTTGGATGCCTGATATACACAGCCGCCAATCACAGGATGATTGGAATAAATGGATGAAATGTTAATGATATGCCCCTTCTCCTGCTTGATCATCTGGTCATATACAGCGCTGATTCCATAGACAACGCCCTTAATATTCGTATCAATGCAGTCATCCCAGGCCTTCCAAGCCCTCTTATGGTCTGAGAAGAAACTAAGCGGCATAGTCCCTGCGTTATTCAGCAGAATATCAATCCTGCCATACTTTTCAACCGCCAGTTTGGCAACGGCATCTACTTCATCCTTTTTTGTCATATCCGCGATCCGATATTCAATCTCGCCGCCTAAATCGCGAATGCCTTCTACCGTCTTCTTCAGTTCCTCTTCTTTTCGGTCACAGCAGACAATCTTTCCGCCCATTGCCGCCGTCCGTTCAGCGACCAATTTTCCGAACCCGGTCGCCGCGCCGGTAATAATTATTACCTTATCCTTGATATAATTTTCTTTGATGTAACTTTCCATCATTTGTCCTCCTTCTGAGAATTTTTAATTTGACATGTTTTCTTTTAATCTCAATATAGGACAATTTATCCAACTTTTAAATTTTCAAAAAAATCGGTTTGTGCATTTTTTCACATTTTATAATGAGTATGCAATTTTTCATGATTTTGGTTTCAAATTAAAATCTTCTCTATTATAATTATTGATAAAAGGGGGAAATCATCATGATTGAAAAAAGGACGACAAAGCAAATTCTTGTAGACTCCGTTTTAGATCTACTGTCCAAAAAGCCGATTCAAAAAATAAGCGTTCAGGAAATAGCGGCACACTGCCACGTCAGCACCCGTTCTTTTTATAATCACTTTCTGGATAAACAGGATATTGTTAATTGGATCTATTTAGATAAAGAAAAAGAATTGTTCCGAAACTTCAATAAAGGAACATCTTTACATGATTCATTTTTAAAACTCTTTTCTTTCGTTTATGATAATATGAACATATTTTTAAATATACAGACTTATACAGGCCAAAATAATCTGAGCGAGAATATTATAGAACAGGCGAAGAAAACTATGACAGCCGCAATAAAAGCAAATGAAAACATCACAGAACTTGACGAAGAAACGCAGTTTGCCATAGAATTCTGGCTTAACGGGGTCATAGCCATGACTGCAAAATGGCCAAAATCGCCTGCCCCGCTTCCACCAGCTGATTTTCTACATCTGGTGGAAGTCGCCACGCCTCAAAGGCTAAAGCCATATATCTGCGGGGAGAATGAATAGTCGAAGGGCAGGCGTAAACGTATACCTTCTATCCTTCCGTGATCCCTCTTGGCATCTTTCCAATCCTTGCCCCTCTCCCGTACTTCCTGGCCGCATAGATAAATGCCTCCACATTTGCCTTTGGCGTTCCTATGGGAAGCTGGCAGCCGGTATTGAGAATAAAGCCGGCGGGATTGTCCGCGCATTTTATCAGACATTCCCTGCAGGATTCGATTACCTCGTCTATCGTTCCTTCTTTCATAACATCCACAGGAGGAACATTGCCCGCAATCCGCATCCGGTCTCCTACCGCATCTTTCGCCTCTTTTAGATCTTCGCAGTTGTCAATGCTGAAGGAAAACAGTCCCGCGTCTGCAAGATCTCTCCATATCGGACTTGTCTTGCCGCAGATATGTGCCCCTGGCCTGGAGCCCATGATCTTTTCCGTTCCGTCGATCAATTTTTTGATGTATGGCAGGGAATACTCGTCAAACTGCTTCTTGCTGATGACGTCCATACAGGTCACAGGGTCTGAAAAATTGGTCCCTACCGGTCCAAATTCCCGGTGAAATGCCTCAAACCACTTAAGGGAGCATTCTACCGTAAGATCCAGCAGTTTATGAAGCATCTCGGGATTCTTGCGGGTATCCTTAAGCACCATCTCCACCGGACGAACTGCAATCGCCGTAGAGATTGGCCCGGCCACGCTGGTGGTCATGCTGACATCCGGGAATCTGTCTTTTAGCCGTTTCGCACTTTCAAGGATAGGAGCCAGCACCGGATTCTTGTATGGATCCGTCACTTCCAGCCTCTCAAAGTCCGCATAATCCTTAAGGATATGCTCCTCCACATAATCGATCCCATGTTCCGGCGCCCGAAGTTTTGACCCCAATGCTCCTCCGATCGTCTTAAGTCCCAATCCTACGTTGAAGCTGTCCAGGCCAAACTCTTCTTTTCTCCTTCGTATGACTTCGCTCTTTACTTCAAAGTCTTTGGCAAACTGGGTGGTGGTAAACCCGAATATATCTGCCATAGCCGGATCCGGCGCCTGCAAGGTATAAGGAATATAATCCACCTCTTCCCCCGCATTATATGCCTTCATCCGCTCCGCTGCCGTCATCTCATCCTTCTGGCCATCCATTAGCCGCTTTAACTCATCATACTCCATCTTCTGATCTCCTTTATCTGTCCCGGCCATGCACACAGCCGGAAGTGTTCACGCTTTCGGATATTCAGGAAAAATCATGCTTTCGGTAAATATCCGCTCGTAATTCTCGGTCTCCGCCAGTTCCATGTATTCCATCCTTCTGGCCAGTTCCTCTACTTCGTGCCTTGCTTTACTTGACATCAGCGTCATGTATGCCCCCGTCTTGGAAGAGTTTCCCACATAGATCAACTTATCTTCCACTTCCTTTGGCAGGATCCCGGTCCCTGTCAAAGATTCTGCCGGCAGATGGGCTCCAAACTGCCCGGCTATCAGAACCTTATCTAAATCTTTCATGGAAATCCCTGCTTTGCTAAGCAGCGCCACGAATCCTGACAAAATGGCTCCTTTTGCCAGCTGTACCTGCCTTACATCTCCCTGGGTTACCAGAAGCCGGGGATTCTCATGCAGAACGAATTCCCGCTTTGCCCCATTCATCTGGATCATCGGATACCGGTAATCCGACTCGGGCAGCCGGTCCTTCTTAATAAACGCCCCGGTCTTCTTGACGATTCCTGTACGCAGAAGTTCTTTCACCACAGCCAGTATGCCACTCCCGCAGATTCCGGCGGGTTCCTGGTTATCTATTGTCGCAAGCTCGATTCCTTTCTCTGTGATCCGGACATCCTCAACCGCTCCTTCGGCCGCCCGCATACCGGAACTGATATTCATCCCTTCCAGCGCGGGACCTGCGGCGCAGGAACAGCAGAGTAGCCTTCCATGGCTTGCAAGCACGATCTCTCCATTGGTGCCGATATCAATAAAAAGTACATTTCCCGGTTCCTTCTGCAACTGGCACACGTAGGCCCCAGCCACGATATCCGCGCCAATATATCCCGATACCTGGGGAAGGCAGTAAAGTCTCGTATCTTCCCCTGCCAGGATGCCTATCTCGCTTGCCGCCAGTTCTCTGGCCTCCTTAAATGCCGGTTTGTACGGCGCTCTTCCGATGGATCTGGCATCCACGCCGAGAAGCATATGCGTCATCGTGCAGTTTGCCGCCACATGTATTTCCCGGATTTCTTCCTTATCCACGGAAGCCTCCAGACATACCTCTGCGATCATTGCATTAATAGACTGTACGATCGCGTCTTTTAACTCTCCGATTCCTGTCTCCGGATTCTCATACTCATACGTGATCCTGGTGAGCACGTCCAGGCCATAGTGCTTCTGGGCATTGATCATGGACGCATCCGCCAGTTCCTCTCCGGTGCGAAGCTCGATCAAGGACGTCACGACGGTGGTTGTGCCAATATCGATCGCAATTCCATATCCATCCTCATAGGCATCCATCACGAACTCCGGCACATATCCTTTTGTCAATACCTTATGCTTACGTTCTTTCTTCAGAAGTTCTACCTCTACATCTCCCAGCACTTCCGTCATGCAGGACAGGCGGATACTCTGTTCCCGTTCTCCTGCGCTTAACTGATCCATCTCCGTCTCGGAGGCTGCAGATACTTGCCCGCTTAGAATCTTTACCTTGCATTTTCCGCAGATTCCCTTGCCATTGCAAGGATTATCCACAAATATGCCTTCAGCAAGCAGCACCTTCAGCAGATTATCTCCTTCCTTGCAGCAAATCTTCTTTCCACTTTGCTTTACCGTCACTGACGCCATCTTACAAGTCCTCCTTCAGGCACTTAAGAATCGCCTGGACATTGGCAAGCGGCGACTTCATTCCAAGGCCGCAGGCCGGAGATATGATATCCGATCCGCTTCTTACGCAGCCTTTTGCCAGCGTCCTTACCTTCTCCTGCTCCCCGAATTCCAGAGCGAACGTACTCACATTTCCCATCAGCACCCGGTCTTTTAAGTTGGCCCTCGCTTCTTTCATGGGAACCACAGAGTCAAAACTGAGCACGCTGCTTCGCACCATATTTACTTCTTTATATACGGGACTCATCTGACCGCAGATATGCACGATCGTTCCCATCTTCTCTTCCTGGAGTCCGTCAAGCAGCTGGTTCAGATAGGTAACCGCAAATTCCTCAAAATACTTAGGACCCAGGATCTCGCCTGTGCCGCTTGGGTCGGAGATGGCTATCACATCTGCCCCGGCCTCGATCTGCGCCCTGCCAAACGCGATCAGCTGGCGGGTAATAAAGTCCATATATGCATGGGCCTGCTTATTCTTCTTGCGCAGTTCCTTGTAGAACACCACCGGCTCCATCACGGAACTGGCTGTGCTGATTGGCCCGGTCAGGTTTCCGATGATCGGAACCCCATCCGTCTCTTCCCTCAATATCCGAATTGCGTCCAGAACCACCTTGGCCCGTCCTCTGCCTATATCTATGGGTGGAAGTTTCGCATAGTCCTCCACAGATTCTATGGCATAGGCGCTCACATGAGGCTCATAGACCCGGGATCCCATCTCCACCTTGGCTCCCATCTCTTCTGCTTCAACGGTCATGCAGAACGGAACGCCATAATTCTCAAAACAGCCATAGTCATATACGGCTTTGGCCAATCCTGCCATCATCCTGGCATCTGTATGGGCTTGTGGCATATAGATGTCCACCGCATCCATCAGATCCGTGGTAACCATATTCATCATTCCGCCGGGACAGATGCAGGGCGGCCGGTCTACTGCATTTCCTTTCATTACATTGTACAATCTTTCCTTTGGAGTCAGCATTTTTCTTCTCCTTTTTCTATGCAATATTAAGCAGGCGTTTGGCTAGTTTCACGGCCTCCACCGCATTCTGCGAATAGCCGTCCGCGCCGATCTTGTCCGCATATTTCTGGGAAATAGGGCCGCCGCCTATCATGACCTTTACCTTGTCGCGCAGTCCTGCGTCTTCCAGCATATGGATCACCGTCTCCATGCCTCCCATCGTCGTCGTCATTAAAGTAGACATGCAGATCAGATCCGCCTCTTCTTCTTTTGCCGTCTCTATAAACTGCTCAAGCGGGACATCCCTGCCAAGATCGATCATCTCAAATCCGGCAGTCTCCATCATAATCTTTACCAGATTCTTGCCAATATCATGGGTATCGCCTTCCACGACTCCGATGACGCCTTTGATCTTTCCTTTCCCGCTTTCTTCCGGAAGATAAGGACGCAGGATATCCAGCCCCACATACATGGCATCTGAGCACAGCAGCACATCCGTGACAAAGTATTCTTCCTCCTCATACAGCTGGCTTGCCCGGTTCATGCCATCCACCAGGCCTTCCATGATACCGTCAAACGCAGGATACCCTGCTTCCAGATACTCTTTGGCTGCCTCTTCAACGTCATCTTCTTCCATCTCTACTACGCCGTCGGATAATCTTTTCAGTAATTCTTCCTTTGAACTCATATTCGCTTCTCCTCTAAATTAATCTCACCGTCTTGATCCTGCCGCTCTCCAATTTGTAGTGTACATTTTTAATACACATCTGCCCCATGAACCTGGCTTTCCCAATCATCTCGATGCAGCCTTCTCCATATTCCATGGGTCCGGATAATTCTGCATCCACGAATTCTGCCTTTCCGGTTCCAAGCAGGGCAAATGTAGTCTTAGGGCATAAGAGTATCAGCGGGGAATCCCCCAGTTTCTCTGCCGCCTTCTTCAGAAATTCATAAGTAAAATCTTCCACCACCTGCTCAGCCATCTTCGGTCCCAGGATATTCAGTCCTCCAGAGGAATCTGCATAACTGATCATATCCACGCCATACTTCTTAGCTTCCTCCATGAACCGGAGAATCTCTCCCCCCAGTTTCCAGAATACTTCCTTCATAAGTTCCGGCTTCTTGCGCATTGCTTTGAACACGTACTTTGCGTCGATCAATACGTTCAGAATCGTAAACGGGCCGGACACCTGGAGCACCACATGCTCTCCCTCTTCCCGCAGCGCCTGGCAGGCAAGAAGCACTTCATGAATTCTCCCTTCCTGCAGATTCATGGCTGGAAGTTCCAGAAGTTCTTCGGGCGAGGTGCAGATATACTCTTTTGCCCTGGGGCCGGTCTTCTCGTTCCCGTAATTGATGATTCCGCCCATGGCTTCCGCCTCCACCGTATGACAGAATGGAAGTTCGCAGAATGAAGCACCGTCATGCCTTTTCAGCGCTTTAGACAGCGCTGCCATGGTCTCATGGTGCATATATGCGTCCGGAAACTTTAAATCTAATTCCCGGGTCACCTCTCCATTGATGCCTGCTGAATTGTCATATGTACATTGAAAGTCTTTGATCTCTCCCATAATTGCCTCCTCGTTATCCAAACAGAACCTTTTCCGCGTCTTTCGCCGCTCTTACCACTGCCTTCACATTTTCGTCCGGCGTCAAGGGCGACACATCGCAGTCGCCGCTTAAGATAAACCGGCCGTCCCTTGCGCCATCCATACATTCCTGATAAGCAAAATCATAGACTTCCTGCTCGCTGCCCTCCATAAGCACGGAGCAGCAGGGGATGTTGCCCATCAGAGCCACCTTGTCGCCGTATTCCTCTTTCACCTTCCTGGTCTGCGTATCAGAGATATGCCATGCATCGCCAGATTCCTTAAGCACCAGGTCAAACCGATCGTCATACAGTCCGCAAGTATGGATCACGATGGATGCGCCATAGTCCTTGATCCGCTTGTTGGCACGGATGTTGCTTTGCGAGATGCATTTCTCATAAGACTTTCTGGAAATGCAGTATCCGCCAAAATTAGGCATTGGGAACCACAGGAAGTCCAATCCCGCATCTACCAGCACCTTGCAGGATTCCACCACGGCATCTTCCACATAATCGCACAGGGTGCGGAAAAGTTCCTGGTTCTTGATCATCGCCTTAAACGCAGGCTTGGCCCCCATCAACGTAAATGCAACTGCCGCCGGAACATGGAGTATGGCATAGATCGGCTCCTCCGGCTCCGCCGCCCTCATTAACTCAATGGTGCGCAGTATATTTTTCATCCTCATACATTTGCTCACATCATATGGCTTTATTTTTTTATATCATCAAAGGAGTGTACCACGTCATCCCCATCTCCTATAATATTGCCTTCGCTGTTTGGGAGATGGCCTCCCATCATGGCTGCGATGCCTCCATATACGCCCGCGCACAGGCCGTCATAGCCCAGTGCCTGCCGGGTCCCCACCATGCATTCCGTCAGTTTTTCGGGACTCATCATAACCTCCGGCATTGTATATCCATACCGCATCACAGGCAGGGAGAATGCATTCATGATGATGGGGATTCTATCCGCCCCAGTTCCATCCAGTATTGCCTTTACCGCTTCTCTTTTTCCCATCATGGCCTTTTCCCTCCTATACTTCAACCAGGCTCTTTGCAAATTCTACCGCTTCTATAGCGCTGCTGGTATAGCCGTCTGCTCCGATTTTTTTGGCAAATGCAGGAGATACCGGCGCTCCTCCTACCATAACTTTTACTTTGTCGCGAAGTCCGGATTCTTTCAGTTTGTCAATCACGATCCCCATTCCCGGCATTGTCGTCGTCATGAGGGAGGACATGCACAGGATGTCCACTTCGTTCTCCCTTACATAATCCACAAACGCGTCAAGAGGCACATCGCGGCCCAGATCATGGACCTCAAATCCTCCCGTCTCCATCATGATCTTTACCAGGTTCTTCCCAATATCATGCGTATCGCCTTCCACGACTCCGATTGCGATCTTGCCGATGCTGGTATTCGCGGCTTCCGGAAGATATTTTTGAAATTCTTCGATTCCCGCATACATTGCATCAGAACAGACGATGAGTTCCGGGACAAAATACTCTCCTTCTTCATACAGCTTGCTGGCCCTCTTCATCCCGTCTACCAGGCCGCCAAGCATCCCTTCCTGTGGATCATAGCCGCATGCGATATACTCCTTTACGACATCTACCACCTCTTCATCTTCCATCTCAAACACACAGTCTGACATTTTCTTCATCAATGTCTCTTTTGTCTCCATTTTCTTATTCCTCCTTAATTATATATTTTTTCTCCGAAATAGCATTTCTAACGCCGTCTGATTCAGGCCGCATCCGATCACCGCCGCTTCGCCGCCAGTTCCAGCCGGATTCTTTTCTTCCCTGTATTCGGATGCCAAAGGCGTAAAATCAAAATGAACCAGGCCTTTTTCCATAGTCTCTACCCAGCCTTTGGCCCTCAGGATATATCCATACTGTTCTTTTTTCAAAGCCTTCATTATGGCCTCTAAATCCTCTATTCGCATTTGCGGCAGGTCCGTAAAGGAAACACTGGAGAATACCTTGTCCGCCGGAAGTGCCGCATATGCTGCATCTCTCCTGGCATCCTCATCATAATCGGGCGTCTCTTCCAGAAGTTTTAAGAGTTCTTCAGCCTCCAGCTGCCTCCAGTCGCCGTCATATAAGATGGCGTGCGGATTCAGTTCCTTTAAGCGTCCGATAACGAATTCCTTCTGCGCCTTATCTTCTGTCCCTGCATGGCTAACTAGCAGGAGGCCTGCCCTCTCTATCTGATCTTGGTAGAATGCTCCGAATCCTTCAATATATTCCTCAAAGGATGCCATGTCCACGATTGCAATCAGCTTTGTAATCTGCAAGCTGACTTTCTCTCTTTCCCTTGCCATCTGGCAGGCCTTGACAATATCCGTTAGCCGCCCTACTCCGGATGGCTCAATGAGAATTCTGTCCGGATGAAAATTCTCGGCAATCTCCTTGATTCCCTTCCTGAAATCCATAGCCAGGCTGCAGCAGATACATCCTGCAAAGATTTCACGCACCGGAATGTCTTCCTGTATTCGATCCCCGTCAATCCCGATCTCCCCAAATTCATTCTCTATCACTACCGTCTTTCCGGAAAGCAGTGGAAGATATTTGTTTAGAAACGTCGTTTTTCCGGCTCCCAGAAAGCCTGTGACTATCTGTATCTCCATATCGTCCCTCCTATGTAATAAAAAACGGCAGGAAAAAGGCAGCGTAAACGCTGCCCTTTCCCCACCGAAAAGAATCTCCTATATATAGCAGGTCTCCTGACTTGATCTCATCCTCAAGTCCCGCCTTCCCCGGCTGACCGGGTGGCTTATGGGACGATCGTCCATCACACAGTAGAGCGGGCTGTCCTGGATTCTCACCAGATTCCCTTTTCAATGCGTTTGCATCACTATATACGTTACTGTTATTATGATATCATAGAAAATTTCATCATCCTAATTGATAATCCTGATGAGTCTATAGAGATCATCTATAATTTGAAAGTTCTTCTGCCCATGCTATGTTTTCAATAAGTGCCCGCAACTGGATCCGGGAGGAATATCCCTCTGTCAGTTCGTCAATCTTCGCATTGACCGCCGGGTGGAAGGCTCTCCCTTGTATCTTCTGCTCTTGTCCATACTGGAATGCCTGGCTTAAGATTTCCTTGTCTGCAATCCGTTCTTCTGTTTGGATGCTTCTCAGGAAAAGGGTGTTCTTAGACGGAGCCTCTTCCCTCCAGCATCCGCTAATCTTTACCTTTTCTCCCTCGAACAAATAGCCGTCGCAAACATCCGAATGATATCCAAGGATCGTGATCCCAGCTTCTTCCATGGCCTTTATGGTCCTTCCCAGATCAAACATATCCTTCGGCGATACTGCAAGCAAGGATACGGGGCTATTGGCCAGCGCCTGCAGATCATGGCATTCTTTTGACTCCTGCCCTTCCATAAGGCCGCCCATGCCGCAGGTGACGGCCAGCGCAATCCCCAGTCCTTCGCACGCCTTCATCGTTCCCGATGCGGTAAGCGCGCCTGATTTTCCATTGGATGCATAGTACTCATAATTCTGGTAATTCACCCGGTCAAAGTCCTGCGCCTTTTTCCTGAATCGGCAGAAATCTTCGATTCCTCCAACTCTTAATCTGCCATCTTCCATCCACGCAATACTTGCGCTGTCCTGCGGCCACATCCGTATCAGTTCCTCCTCCGAGATGCTTCTAAGGCCATGCGTAAGAAGCGCGGACTCCGCGAGATAGCCTACCATAAAGCCTCAATCCCTTCTGCCTGAGCCGTAAGATCCATATGGTTCTCTTTCTCGATCATCTCAAGATATCCTTCCGGTATGCTGTCTGTGCCGTTGCATGCTCCGGCAATTGCACCCGCGATGCAGGCGATCGCGCAGGTCTCGTCGCCAATATTTACAGCGTCATAGATGCTCTCCATCGTATCTCCTTGATTCGCTATCAGGATTCCCAATGCCGTAGGCACCGTCTCAGAGATGGCCGGGCCGCTCCCGATCCGCTCTGCCAGTTCTTTTACTACATCTTTCGTACTGCCGCAATGCAGGGCGATTTCAACCGCCATCTCAATACGCTTCGTAACGGACGGACCGGGATATACCCAGATGTCTTCCCTGGCCCTTGCCAGTTCTTCTCCTTTTACACTGCCGTAATGCGCCGCTTTTATTATCCGGTATACGGACGTGCCATCGCGCATTGCCTCGCTGACCGCTGCTGCAACCGCGCACGCCCCGGATATGCTGTAAGGGTCGTCGTGGGATGCCATCGTGATCTCCACCGTATCTGCGATTGCCTGATCCATATTGCCATTGCTGATGAGCCCTTCGGGATAAGCCTTGCTTGCCGCGCCGTTGGAGGAAAGCGCGTAATAATGTCCTTTGTACAGTTTATTTCCCAGATGTCCCGCATAGGCCCACGCGCTCATGCTGGCATCCTTTTTCAGACGGTTTATTGCATTCCTGGTGGTCATGCCTGCAAATGGACCGAAATATTCGGTCTCGCCCCACTCTAGCAAAGCACGCTCTCCCAGTTCTCTGGTAGCTTTTCCGCCTTCTTTAATCAAATGTTCTGTAAGTATATAGGGAATACTGAATGCATCCGTGACCTGTCCTGCCCTTCTTCCTCTGGCCAGCGTATCCTGGGGAGGCGTTTTGAATTCCCGCACGGCCCCTCCAAATGTCCTCTCGATCTGTCTGGTGGATTTTGCCTCCGTCGCAGCTCCCATGGCATCGCCTACCGCAGCTCCCAGCAGACAGCCCAGCACCTTCTTATTCATGACTTGCCCCTCCTTTCTCCTGCTCCCGAAGCCTATCCTGCGCAATTGCAGTCAGATCTTTAGCCAGTCTCTCTATTTCCAAATGATTCGCTTTTTGAAGCGTCGGAAGGAAGTGCGCCGGAAATGCGCCCGCACCGTTCAAGGCGCCTGAGAGCGCTCCGGACATGGTCGCGATAGTATCTGTATCATATCCGACATTGACAGCGCCTACGATAGAGCCCAGCGCATCTCCTTCATTGGCTGCAAACAGCCCGAACGCGCTGGGAATCGCCTCAGAGACATGAAGTCCCGCGCCGATCCGATGGCCGATCTCCACCATCTTCTCCCATGGCGTTCCTCTTCCCAGGCCGATATCAATGGCCATCTCCATCCGCTTGACCACGGAAGGCCCTGCCACATCCCTGGCCACTTCCCGGCCAATGCGCTCGCCTTCCCTGGCCCCATAAAGTCCGGCCTGAAGCACGCTGTATACATCCGCATCCGGCATAACCGCACGGCTTGCCGCTGCCGTAACCGCGCATGCTCCGGATATCGCAAGATAGTTGTCATGGGTCACCATCGTCACAGTCACCGCGTCTGCTATGGCCTGCTCGATGTTTCCTGCATTCAGAAGGCCGATCGGCGATATCTTCATGGCCGCGCCATTGGTAGCCTGCCTCGTAACCAGTTCCACGCCTCCGGACTTCTCAATCTTTTCCCCTTTGTATCTGCGAATAGCAAGCCTGGTGGTAGGCCCGGCGAACCGGTCAAAAAACACCGCATGCTCGGACCAGTCGATCAGCGCTTCCTGTACGACTTCCTTTGTCACCTTTCCTTGATTATCCGCAATATGCCTTGCTACGAAATACGCCGAACTAAAATCATCTGTAAGCTGTCCCGGCACGTTCCCCGCGCCGAAGGTATCCATAGGCGGAGTCTCAAAGTCCGTGACTTCATGCCCGAAATACGCAAGTATCTGTTCCGTCGTCCTGGCCTCTGTCGCGGCCCCCATGGCGTCACCTGCGCCTGCGCCGATCAGCCCGCCAAGTATTCTGTCATACATCTGTCTGCTTCCTCCTTCTCATCATTGTCTTATCTGCCCATATGAAAGGGGAAATGTCCCTTGAGACATCTCCCCATCCTGCCCTAACTCTTTTGGCATGTAATTCAGGACTAATGCCAGTCTGACATCTGATCCACATTAGAAGAGTCTACGACTGCCATCGGCGTGCTGTCTCCTACCTTGGAAACATCCTGTCCTTCTAACGCTTTTAGCATGATGATGACTGCCTCTTTTCCCATCAGATATGGTGACATTGCAACAGTCGCGTCATAAGTCCCCTCTTCGATTGCCGCTTTTGCTTCCTCTGTAAAGTCAACTCCGACTACCGCTACCTGGTCTTTTGCATCTTTTTCTTCTAATGCCCTTACAACTCCAAGCGCCATATCATCATTGCCGCATGCGATTCCTACAATGTCTGGATTCGACTCGATGATTGCGGCTGCCGCGTCATATGCCTTCTGGGCATCAAAGTCGCACTGCTCGACCGCTACTACTTCCATGCCGGCGTCTTCAAAAGTTTCTTTTGCGCCATCCCTGCGGGCATCAGACTGTGTTGCGCCTTCGTTTCCCGCGATTACTGCAACCTTTCCTTTGCCATCCGTCTTATCAATGATATACTGAGCGCCCAGAACTCCCTGATTATAGAAGTCTACGGTAATTTTCGCATCAATCTTGCCGCCTGCTTCTTTCAAGGAATCTTCATTCACTTCATTTCCGGTCGTAATAATCTTTACATCATTCTGGTTTGCCGCAACAATGCCTGAAATCAGGCAATCTTCTGTAAGCGGGGATACCGCGATCGCTTCATAGTCTTTCACAAGCATGTTATTGAGAATGTCGAGCTGGCCTGTGGTATCCGTATCGGAATCTGTGGCCTGCACATCAATTGACACTCCATACTCTTCTGCCGTATCCTCATACCCTTCCTGCATCGTTACCCAGAAAGAATTGGTAAGCGTGCTCTCGATTGCGGCAAGCTTCTTCCCTGTGTCTTTCTCAGGAAGCGGCGCAAGATCTTCATTTACCTGCGCAAGCGCCTTGCCAAATACTGTGTCTGTTGAGACTTCCTTTGTTCCTTCATCCTTTTTCTCTTCCGTCTTCTTTGAGTCTTCCTTGCTGCTGTCTTTTGAGTCGCCGGAACCAGAACCGCATCCTGCTGCCAATGTTGCCACCATAGCCACGCAAAGAAGCAGGCTGACTAATTTCCTTTTCATGATCTTATCCTCCTCGTCATGTTGTTTATAAGTATATAGTTAAAGAGTACTGCTGCCAGACTCCTTAAACTCCAGCACAGCTGCCACATCCGCACGGCTTCTGGGCCCCTCCTGCATACATTTGATCGCTGCGGATGCATTTGCAAATTCAAGCGCTTCCTTCTTCTCCATACCCTCCTGAAAATATGCATACAGCAGGCCGCCAAGGAAGCAGTCTCCGGCTCCTGTCGTATCCACCGGGTCAATCTTATACGCCGGAACCCTGTATTCCTTTCCGTCATACCATACGGCTCCTTCATCGCCAGCCGTGCAGATCACGCCTTCTTTTACCTGATACTTTTCCCATACCATCTTCATGGCCTTAAGGTAGTCCTGCTCGCCGGTAAGTTCATAATACCCGTCCCTGCCGCTTACAAATACCGTGCACAGCCCCATCATTTCTTCGATCTCTTCCCTGGATGTTCCGCACATTTCCATAAACGAGGGAACGCACTGCATGTTGTAGAGAACCGGCTTTCCCTGTTCCACAGCCTTCTTTGCCAGCCAGAGCGCTGCCTTTGGCGAAAACATGTCATTATAGAAAATGTCCATGGAGTCCATAATCTCTTCCGGCAGTTCTTCCGGTATCAACGTGCAGACCGTATCCCCGGTATTCGCAAAGATACAGTGTCTGCCCCCCGGCGCAGTCAATATGTAAGTGTGAAGGGTTGTCCCACCCTTTTTCACTGCTACAAGTTCAGCGTCCACGCCATCTTCTCTCAGCGTCCTTAAAAATTCATCGCCGATATTATCATCGCCAATCTTGCCTGTCTGATAAGACTCCATGCCAAAGTACGCCGCTGACACGGATACATTGGAAGCGCTCCCGCCCGGGAGCATCTGCTCATGATTGATCAGGGCAAATCCATCGTCCTTCGGAAGATCATGGCTGTTGATTACGATATCCATGGCGATTGCCCCCAGAGACAACAATTTCTTTCCCATAACTATACCTCGCTTTTCCTTCTTTGATTACTTTCCGATATGAGAACCGATATCAGCAGAATCAGGCCCGTCAGGATTTCCTGGTAATGCGTGGATATGGACAGCAAGGTCAGGCCGTTCTTCATAATATTCAATATGAAGCAGGCGATGACCGTGCCTATAATGCTGCCTTTTCCTCCCTGCATGCTGGTCCCGCCAAGAATCGTAGCGGCGATGGCGTCCATCTCATACCCCTGTCCTGCCAGCGGCTCCGCCGAATTTAGCCTCGCTGTCACGATCATACCCGCAATCCCGGCACACAGGCCGCAGAAGGTAAATACCATGACCTTGTACTTCCTTACATTCACGCCGGAACGGTTCAGCGCAATCTCATTGGAACCGATAAACAGGCAGTAGTTGCCGAATCTGGTCTTATGTAATAGGATTGCTCCGATGACCGCTATCATGATGGATATGAGGATGGGCATGTTCACCGGGCCGATCTTTCCGCTTCCGATAAATCCGAATTCAGGCCCGAATCCAAAGACTGACTTTGAATTTGTCAATACCAATATAATGCCTCTTATTATGGTCATCGTACTTAAGGTCACTATAAAGGAGTTAATCCTCCCATAGGCCACGATCCATCCATTCACCAATCCGATAAATGCGGCAATCGCAAGCCCCAGCGGTATTGCCGCCGAGGCCGGGAGGCCGGCCTTGATCAGCATTCCCATGCTCATCCCGGAAAATCCAATGACCGCGCCCACAGACAGATCAATCTGCCCTGCGCAGATAACCAGTGTCATTCCGACAGACAGCACCAGATATATGGCCGACTGGTTCAATATATTCCGACAGTTTTTCCATGAAAAGAAGTAGGGCGACGCTGCCGCCAGCACGGCAACCAGCACGGCCAGCACGATCACTAGTATGACTGTATATGAATAGTTTTTCAGATTCTTCTTCACGATGCTTGTTCCCCCCGCTACGATGCCGTGGATGCTCCTGTGATCATAGCCACCACTTCATCCATCGTCGTATCTTCTGTCCTTAATTCTCCAATGACTTTCCCCTGGCGCATCACGCATATCCGGTCTGATATGTGGAATACCTGGGGAAGGTTATGGCTGATGATAATCACCGCATACCCCTGGGCAGCAAGCTTCTTAATCAGCCTTAGCACTGCGTTCGATTCATTCAGTCCCATTGCCGCCGTAGGCTCGTCGAAGATCAGGATCTTCCCGCCCCGATGAACCAGCCTCGCAACCGCCACGCCCTGGCGCTGCCCGCCGCTTAGATTGCCTACCGGAACCGTCACGTCCGGGATATGGATATCCAGATCCTCAAGCAGTCTCTTCGCCTCTTCATTCATAACCTTCTTCTGTAGGAACCCGCCCCTGGTCCTCTCATTTCCAAGAAACAGGTTTGCGGCCACATCCATCGTATTGCCAAGAGCCAGATCCTGATAAACGGTAGAAATCCCGGACTCGGACGCCTTTCTTGGAGTGAGCCTTTCGTATTCCTTCCCTTCCAGCCTGATGATGCCGCAGTCCGGCTTCAGTACTCCGGACAGGATCTTTATCAGCGTAGATTTTCCCGCTCCATTATCCCCTACAATCGCCAGAACCTCTCCTCCATAGGCCTTCATTGATACTCCCTTTAGCGCCTGGACATGATTAAAACTCTTGTGGATATCTTCCGTTTCAAGAAAGGGGGCTTCGCTAACCAATTCCATATTCATTGTAATTTCTCTCCATTAATATATGAAATAAACTTTAATAATAGATATTTTTAATACATAATCATGTTAGCACTGGCATATCTATAAGTAAAATTGATTGTTTCAATAACTTTATAAATGTTATCTATAATTAACTTCCTGAGCAACTACCAAAAAACAGACGATTCTTACCCTATTTTTATATCGCATAAAAACGCTCTATAAATCCATGCCAGATATCACAAAAAGCAATTGGAAATTTCCCTGGGACTTGACTATACTAAAGTCATACAAATAATCAGGAGGTAAGAAATAATGTCTATTACAGCAGAAACTGCAAAAGAACATGCAAATGACCCGGCTGTATTATGCTGCCGGGCAGAAGAGGGCATTACGATACAGGCTTCCAATCTGGAGGATCCTGCTATTTTTGACGAGTTAGTGGATTCAGGACTGCTATCTTTGGATGGCTGCCTGACAATCGGACAAGTCTTAGGGGCAACTCTGACAAAGACAAGCGATTCTTTATGTCCATTGACTGCAGATAACGTAGGGGGCTTCAAAGAAGTAGTTGAGGAAGAAGAACCTGCATCAGAGCCAGTCGAAGAAGCGGTAGCCGCAGATATTAATATTGGGGGTGCGGTCACCACGATCAAAAATGGAAAAGTTGTTATTTCAATCAAAGAAGGAAAAGATATCTATTTAGAACTTCCTGTTTAGTTGACTCTTTCTCCTTTCATTACAGAAAGAGGGTATATGATAAATAACCGGCAATATCCGGCAGCTGCTACATTCAAATGATTCATTTGGATTGCCGGATAGACGCCTTCTATGCCGGTTAAAAAGTTCCTTTCTTGAATCCTTAAGGTTTTGCAAAAAAAGCACTGGACGCGCGTCCGGTGCTTTTTCATCCGATTGAGTTTGCGATTTTATTTTTGTCCATAGTACGCATTTGCACCATGCTTCCTATAATAATGCTTGTCCTGCAGGATCTGCGGAGCCGTCTTAACTTCTGGATTAATCAGCTCGCACCGGCAGGCCATTTTCGCGACTTCTTCTAATACGACAGCATTATGTACTGCTTCATCAGCATCTTTGCCCCAGGTAAATGGCCCATGATTCTTGCAAAGTACGCCGGGTATCGCCTCATAATCCTTGCTTCTAAAGCAATCTGCTATCAATATCCCTGTATTTTTCTCATAGCCCGCATCAATCTCTTCCGATGTAAGGTTTCGGACGCATGGCACCTCGCCGTATATGTAATCCGCATGCGTGGTTCCATAACATGGAATCCCGCGCCCTGCCTGCGCCCAGCTGGTGGCCCAGGGAGAATGCGTATGCACGATGCCGCCGATAGCCGGGAACGCCTTGTATAATTCTACATGCGTCGGCGTATCGGACGACGGATGATATCCTCCCTCTATCTGATTGCCTTCCAGATCTACAACTGCCATATCTTCCGGCCTTAACTTGTCATAATCAATTCCGCTTGGCTTAATGACTACCAGGCCGCCCTCGCGGTCAATCGCGCTGACATTGCCCCATGTAAATGTTACAAGCCCGTACTTTGGAAGCATCATGTTAGCTTCATATACTTGCTCTTTTAACTGTTCCAGCATCTGTTCTTCCTCCCTTACCATATTCAAATGCGCCGGATACATCATCCAGAATGGCCCTCATTGTCTGATTGGCATTGGCCAGATCTTCCCTCCAGTGTTCGCTTCCCTTGTACCAGAATTCTGTCACGAATTTTCGGATTCCGATCGACCAGGCTGCTTCGATCATTTCCCGGAAATTCACATGACCTTCCCCGTAAGGGATTTCCCTGAATACTCCCGGCATCGTCTCTTTCAAATGAACCGCGGCAATATGCCCCTTTCCTGACAGCAAGTCCTGAACCTCGCTGTGCCCGTCGGCGACCGCCGCGTTCTTCATATTTCCCACATCCGGATATATATTCAAATACAGGGAGTCAATCTGCCGGACATAATACATGGCTTTCCAGACGGTATTCATAAAACAATTCTCCATGGTCTCCAGCCCGATAATGACACCATAACTTGCCGCTATATCCGCGACTTTCTTCAGATTGCGGATGTATCTTTGCTGTGTCTTGGCCGTGGATGTCTCATAATAAACATCGTAGCCCGGAATCATGACAATACGAATTCCCAGGTCATCCGCCAGTTCAATCGCTTTTTCCGCAATCAGCAGCCCTCTGGCCGAGTACTGTAAATCGCTGCTCCCCAGAGAATATTTTGTGAGGGCGCTTACGCACATAGAACGAAACGGAAGTCCTGCTTCATACATGCACTCCACCAATTCCAGGCGCTCTTCTTTCGTCATATTAATTCTCGCTATCTTCTCTTCTGTCTCATCGATGCTCAATTCAACATAGTCATATCCCGCTTCCTTTGCTGCCTCAAACTTTTCTTTCCACGTAAGGGTGGATGGCATAGCCTTCTCGTACAATCCTATTGTGTAAGGTTTCATCGGAATCCTCCCTTATTCTTTCTCTTGCAGCGTATACATGGCGATTTCATCTATTTCCCTGTTTGTGGCAAGAAGCATCTCCTTGCTGCCATCTGTATAATGAAGCAGATTCGCGGCACCCGTATGTTCATCCAGGCATTCGGCTGTGTAGCCGCCTTTCTTGTCTGAACGGAATGCAAGCAGCCGTCTCTCGCCTTTTCGATGCCCGACGACTACCGTAGGCTCCCCGCTGATATTGCCGCCGGAGATGGCATGAAGGAACTCCAGTTTCTCCGGATATTCATACACGGCAGCATAGGCATTCCCGCATTTTTTATAGATACGAATGGTATCTCCATGGAATGGCAGCATTGTAAATAGTTCTTCTTCACCGTCGCCATCCAGATCTATCAGCATTGCCTCGCTTGCAGCCTCATCGCATAACTGCTCAATCTTCCACTCTCCCCGGGGCGCATCCGGCGCTTCGAACCAGAAGACGCCTTCCTCGCAGGAGATCACTGAGCCATCTCTTCCATCTTTGCTGCAGCGGCAGTATCCATGATTTCTTGTCATCCCATCTTTAATAACTTTCATCTTAAGCGGATGTTCCTCATCCAATCCGCTCAGATCCGCAGGAAGCACTGCTGCGTATACCTTCCCCGGGCTTCTAAAGTCATCCTTATATTCGTGGTCCGACTTTAACGTACAGGCCAAGAGGTAGCTAACGCCATTCTTTTGAATAATGTCAAATCTATGGACAAACGGAAGATTTACCAGCGTGCGGACCTTCCAGTCATTTTTCCCCTTCGGCTCTGCAATAATAATCCTTGCCTCTTTGGAGTCATTCGGAGAATAAAACTTATGCGTCGCAAGGAATTGCCCGTCTGTTTCCGGCACCTGGACCATGGTCATGACGCCGCCGGGCTCATTCCATACAACCTCCTCCAACTCTCCGCCAAGGCTGTACATCCGGCACTGGTTCGCCTTTTCAGCTGCAACCAGAAAATGATCTTTCCCCTGATACTTCAGCACCGCCATAGCATAGCACTTTTCAAGATTGCCAATTACTTTTTTCTCAACTTTCAACATTTTACCTCCCCCTACAGACAGGACCGGTAGGGAATATTCTGGGGCGCCTCGAAGCAATCCTCAAACCCTCTCCTGTGATGATAGTAGATTTTATCTTTGTCCGCCGGGTAGGTATATTTGCCGCCCACCTGCCAGAAAAACGGATGGAATTTATAAGCATTGCGGTCTTTCTTAAAATCATAGAGCAGCTTGATCTCTTCGCAGTCTGCCTGGAAATTCGTCCATACATCCCAATGAATGGGAACGACCACATCGCAGTGAAGATTCTCGGCCATGCGGAGAATATCCGTAGACGTCATCTTGTCCTGCATCCCAATTGGATTTTCTCCGAAAGAGCCAAAAGCCACGTCTATGTCATAGTCTTTTCCATGTTTTGCAAAGTAAATCGAAAAATGGGAATCTCCAGAATGATAAATATTTCCTCCTGGAGTCTTCAGCAGATAATTCACCGCTTTATCATCCATATCTGTGGGGCAGATTCCGGCCAGTTCTTCCCTGTCCTCGCCGGTAGAGTCTGTCGTAACAATGCAGGTACGGTCAAAACTATCCAGCGCCACAATCTCAATCTCTTTCACCTTGATAACATCTCCCGGCTTCACAACAACACAGCGTTCTTCGGGAACGCCCCACTTCATCCATGTTTCCACAGATTTCTTTGGCCCGATAAACGGAACTGGAATCTCCTTGCCATTTTCATCCGTAGTCATCATCCCGCTCTGGATGACGTGTGCTGCCCATTCCGCCGACATGTGGTCCTGATGATAATGGGTCGCAAGCACTGCATCGACCTGTTTGAACGCAAATGGATCAATAACAAACGGGACATTGCGAAGGTTGGGCTGCACCTCGCGCCCTCCGCACATATTTGCCATCTGATGCCCCACCTTCATCTTGCCGTCTCCATGGGTTCTTTTCCCATTGCCGCACCACAGATCCACTGTGACATTCGTGTTTTCCGGTGTCTTAAACCAGATTCCGGTACATCCAAGCCACCACATGGCAACATTTCCAGGCGGTACCATCTCATTTTCAATGTCTTCTACCAGCCAGGTTCCCCATTCCGGGAATGTACTCTTAATCCAGCTTTCTCTTGTCATTTCGCTTATCTTGCTCATTTTCATACCTCCTCTGATTCATATATTTTTTCATATAGAAGATTCATTCTCTGCTGCTTATCCATATAGTCTATGTATTTTGCCTTATCCGGCGTATACTGCTCCCTATTGTCCTGGCTGCAAATCTTACAAAATGCCTGTTCCATGCTTTCATACACGCCCATTTTGTATAATGCCGCCATCAGCGCCCCGCGTGCGGTGGCCTCGGTATCTTTCATACGCTGCAGCAAGATTCCATAGATATCCGCCTGTATCTGATTGATCACGCGGCTATTTGTCAGCCCTCCGCTGATATATGCCTGCGTAATGTCTGTATATTGCCCAAGCAGCCGGATATTATTTTTTATCTCAAAAAAGATTCCTTCTAATATGCTTTTTAACACCTCCGGCCGCGTGGTTCCTAATGTGATTCCGGTTACGGCAGCCGCCGCCTTGGGGTTCCACATGGGAGTACTCCTGCCCTGGAAGAAGGGAAGGCTCAGGCAAGACGACGGATTGCCGTATGCCTCTTTTAGTTCACGGTTAATGCGGGCATAATCTATTTCCCCATCCTCCCAGTCGTAGAAGTTTCTTAAGAACCAGTCAAATGCGGAGCAGCAGGCGAGCACGCTGGCTTCCACAATATATTTGCCTGGAACCGCCGAACAGTTACAGATCAGCTGATGTTCCATCTGCTCGGGAATATGGTCACAGGTAGCCACAAGAAATGCTCCGGTTCCTGCCACAATAGACAGCACGCCTTCTTTGAACGCCCCCTGGCCAATCGCCGCGCATTGCTGGTCTCCGCCGGATGTGATCACGGGAATTCCCTGCCTTACGCCGGTTTGCGCCGCAAACTCTCTGGATATGGATCCGCACATGCTGCCCGGCTCTCTCAATTCACAGAGATGTTCTTCCTTTACTCCAAATATCCCAAGCAGTTCCTTATCCCAACTACAGGTTTTCAGATTCATAAGATTGGATCTGCTGCCATAGGTATAATCCGTTATATAATTTCCAGTCATCCGATAGATCAGATACTCCGGAATATTTACCAGTTTTGCCGTCCTGCAATAAATCTGGGGCCTCTCCCTGCGGATCCACGCCATCTTCCCGCCCGAAAATACCGTATTCACTTTCGCGCCGCTGATATTTGCAATCTGATCGTTATATGCTTCCAGGCTTTGGCACAATTCCTGATGCCTGGCATCCTGCCACATCATTACCGGCATCAATGGCTCTCCATTCTTATCCAATGGAACGACGGAAGACCTCTGCGCCGTTATTGCAATCGCGTCTATCGTCTCCATCTCTTGCCCTGTTTCTGCCTGGATGGACTTGACGATTGTGGCCAGCACATTTACAAATTCATCCGCAGATTGTTCCAGTTCGCCTTTTGTATTGTATGACGGACGATAAGCCACCTGGTGCTGTTTTAATTTTTTCCCATCTGCCCGAAAGAGAATCCCTCTCATGCTGGATGTCCCGACATCAATGACAAGAATATTCACCGTCTTCACCTCTCTTTCTATATTCAATATAGCATTACACACTGGCGAGCAAACTTTCTTCTCAAATATGCACATATGTGCTTCTTAAAAATCGCCGCGAGATTCCCGCGAAAAAATGGGACATACCCCATTGCTGGAATATATCCCATTTTCCTTCTCCTTCTTTTTAATCCCTATATCTTTCTTTTGCTGTATTTGCCGCCTTTTTTAACACACCCTGGCCATCGCCAATATATATGCTGCTATGGCCCGGCGCAATGATCTGAGGATTCAAAGTCTTCAGCAGTTCAAAAGAATCTACATTCTTTTTTGCATCAAAATCCGGACCTCCATCCCACCCCGGATCAATTATTATTTCATCCTGTGGCGTAGCTCCTTGTAACGAAAACATATCTCCAATGAACAAGATCACTTTCCCGTCAGCCTCTGCCAAATATGCCACTGCTCCGGCTGTATGTCCGGGAATGTCAATTACCTTAAGCGTCACGTCTCCAAAGTCGAAAAAGTCTCCATCTTTTACCCCTGCCGCATGCTGGCATGTATGGAATCTTGTCCCAAACTGCTTTTCTAAAACAGCAGGCCCGCCCTGGCACAGCGCATCTTTGTCCTTATGTCCAATATAAATTTCCGCCCCTTTATCTTCAAAGCGATAAGCATTACCCGCATGATCCAAATGCGCATGCGTCAGAAAAACGGCTGTTACTTTGGATTCTAACCGATACTGCTTCATTACATCCATCATGGATCCATACTGTTTATCAGCATATCCGGCATCAATCAGAATCACGCCGCTTTCTGTATCGATTGCATAGACGTTAGAATTCATGCCGTAAATAATTCCGCTGACCTGATATACATGTTCTGTTATCCTCATTTATCCTGTCCCTCTATTGTAACTGTTTTTCTTCTGGATTCAATAAATTGTTTGATCGAATCAATGCTGAGCGCAAAAAGAAGGATTAAGCCTTTGATCATCAGCTGTACATATTCTCCTGCCCCGATCATGACCAGTCCGTTTGCCAGTACGCCAATCAGCAGCACGCCGGCAATCGAGCCTGACACCTTGCCATCGCCGCCGGTAAAGCAGATGCCGCCCAGCACGACCGAAGTCAGCACATCCATCTCCTGGCCAATGCCGGTAGAGGCCTGGCCGGAATTCACCCTGGACAGCAGGATGATTCCTGCAAGGGTCGCGAACGCCGCACAGATAACGTAAGCTGACAGATTCATAAAGTTCACATTGGTTCCGGAAAGCCTGGACGCCTCTTTGTTAGAGCCTACCGCATATAAGGTCCTTCCGTATACCGTCCTGTTCATTACAAAAGAAGTGATCAGGACACAGATGATGAACAAGATTACCGGGATGGGAATAGGGCCCGCTGAACCCTGTCCCAGTTTTGCGAATCCTTCCGGAAATCCATATATGGGCTGGGCGTTGCAGATGGTGTAGCTTAATCCTTTAAACACCCATGAGGTTCCAAGCGTTGCTATAATGCTCGGAATCTTGCAGTATGTAACAACGAACCCATTTAAAAAGCCAATCACAAGGCCAATGGCTATGCCGAGAAGCACTGTAACGCCGATGCTAAGATGCATGTTTACCATGAAGTAGGCCATGCAGATTCCAATCAAGGATACCGATGTCCCTACAGAAAGGTCCACATTTCCCAACAGCATGACGAACATCATTCCCATAGCCATTATGCCCAGGGATGATATCTGGCGCAGAATCGTCAATGCATTGGAGACTGACAGAAAGGTGGGACTGAGAATCGAAAAAAGGGCTATGATTGCCAGCAGCGCAATATATATACTTAAAGTCTGCATCTTTAAAAGTTTCTTCATAATAACCTCCGTATCTTATTATTTATCACCGGATGCCATATCCAGCACTCTGTTCTGGGTCATTTCCTCTTTTCCCAGTTCCCCTGCCATCCGATGTTCCGAGAGAACGATGAGCCGATCCGACATACCCAGAAGTTCTTCCATTTCCGATGAAATCATGATAATGGATTTCCCGTCTTCCACAAGCTGGTTCATAATCCGGTAAATCTCCTGCTTGGCGCCCACGTCCACTCCTCTGGTAGGCTCATCAAATATGAGAATATCGCTTTTTCGCACCAGCCATTTTGCAAGCACTACTTTCTGCTGGTTGCCTCCGCTTAAGTTCTTCACAGTCTGGGCAAGCCCCGGCGTTTTAATCCTGAGTATGTCTACCTGTTCCCGGGCTGCCTTTTTCTCTCTCCTTCTATCTATAACCATTTTCTTTGCAAATCTTTTCAGGGAAGGGAAGGTTATATTTTCCACGATACTCTTTCCCAGAATCAGTCCATGGAGTTTTCGATCCTCTGGAATCAGTCCGATTCCGTGATTTACGGCTGCTCTGGGGCTTGGAATATGTACTTCTCTTCCATGTACAAATATTTTTCCGCTCTCTACCCTTGCTGCTCCGAATATCATCATGGCCGTCTCTGTCCGCCCCGCGCCTACAAGGCCGGCCATTCCAAGTATCTCCCCCCCCTATGCAGGCTGAAGGATATGTCTTGTACTCCGTTACCGGTCAAATGCTCTACTCTCAGCGTCTCTTCCCCCGGCTTTGTATCTCGTTCAGGGTAGGTTTCCGACATCTCCCGTCCTACCATATAATTAATCAGATCTTTTCTTTTTACATCTTTCGTAACCACGGTTGTAATATAATGGCCATCCCGCATGACTGTACAGCGATCCGTAATTTCAAATATTTCTTCCATCCGATGAGATACGTAGATAATGGTCACTCCTCTGGCCTTCAGCTTCCGTATGGTTTGAAACAATATCTGTACATCTGAATTGGCAAGCGTCGCTGTTGGCTCATCCATGATCAATACTTTCGCATCTTTTGAAATAGCCTTTGCGATTTCTACAAACTGCATATAGGCCACGCTCAGATTTCCCGTTTTCTCCTCCGGGTCAATGTCTATTCCCAACTGTTCGAATATTCGTTTCGTCTCCGCAATCATCTTCCCCGGATCTACAAGTCTCTTCCCCGGGCCTTTTGTCTCCAGATTCCCCAGAAAAATATTTTCGTATACAGCGAGCTGGGGTGCCAGATTCAACTCCTGGTATACCACTTCGATTCCCATCTTCCTAAGCCCGTCAGGGCCCATGGCGGTCAGTTCCTGCCCTTCGAATCTGATGGAGCCTGAGTCTGGCCGCACTGCGCCTGAAATACATTTTATAATCGTCGACTTGCCTGCGCCGTTTTCCCCTACAAGCGCATGTACTTCTCCAGCCTCAAATTCCATGGAGACATCATTCAGCGCAATCACTCCAGGATAGGTTTTGGTAACATTATGAATGACTAAAACACTTTCGGGCATAATCTTCCTCCTGCTTCTCTTTCACCGTCTCTATCCTGCCTATTTGTTCATAAAATCCTTATAATCTGAGACATTTTCAATTGTTACAGGTGATACTCCCATTGTTACGACCTCATCCACCTTTTCTCCTGTAATCAGGTCATATGCCATCTCTACTGTTTTGGAACCACAGATCATATTATCCGTATCGGTCGTTCCTCTATAGCAGGTTCCTGCTGAAATATACCCAAGTGCGACTGTGGATAGGTCGCTCCCGAATATGCCGAATTTATCTGTGTCAAGTCCGGCCGATTTGACCGCCTCATATGCGCCTACTCCAGGGCCATCGGAAATGGAGCAGATCACATTGACATTCGGGTGGGCAGCAAGCATCGACTCTGTGCTTGACATGCCGGTAGAGGAATCAATGGCATCAAACTCGGCCACTATCTCTGCGTCTGGACATTCCTTCTTAATTGCTGCTTCAATAGCATCAGCCCTCTCTACCAGCACTTCCATCAGAGAATAGCCAATGATGCACACATCTGCCTTTCCGTCAAGATTCTCATTAATCCAGTCTGCTGCCATCTTTCCGATCGCAGTACCGGTTACCGTATTATCGTTTTTATACCATACATCGCAGTTGTCAAGGCCGATGCCGTAAGCAATTACCTTTATCCCTTTATCCCTGGCTTTTTGCGCCTCCTTGGACATGGACGTGGCATCAATCGCCTGAATCACAATACAGTCACAGCCGGATTCAATAAAGTTCTCCACCGCATTTAACTGTTTCGTCGCGTCATTCTCCGCATCAGAGACTAATAGTTCCATTCCAAGTTCATCTGCCTTATCTCTTGCGTCAGAAATTGCCTGAGCAATAACAGCATCTGAGGTACTCATAAGAGACCATCCTACTTTCTGGCCTCCTTCTGATTTTGCCGTGTCTTTCGAGCCGCCCTCCTGGGAGCCAGAACTATCCTTTCCACATGCGGCCATTGACACTGCCATCGCTGCTACCAATACTACTGCTAATAGTTTTTTTCTCATAATTTTCTCCTCTCATTTGTTACTTTAAATTAGTATAAATCCATTCCGTGGACGTTTCTTCTGGAAATCTTTTCCATGTATCTTTCCCAGGCGGCTCCGGCGACGCCTTTCTTACCTCTCCCTTCTGATAAGCATATTTCCCCAGAAAATTCCGATCCTGCTCCGGTGTAAGCGGAGGCCTTGTATTTGTCGGCTCCATGCTGTGAACCCAGCCTTTGTGATATTCGTTTTTCGTGGTTCTCTGCCATGCCCCGGAAAGGATCTTCCATTCCCCTTCTTCTTTTACGTGTGTCCCCGGCACCATTCCAAGGCTGATAATCGCCATTGGCTTCTCGCGGAATTTAGACAGTCCTTCCACTCCAAGGGACCACCATACTGCCCTTGCCTTTGTACATTCATCATTCACTTCGATAATCGGCGTTGTCAGCGGATGAATCAAAGAGTTTCCTTCCAGGCTGTCTACGACTGCTTTGGCCCGAAATGCCATCTCGCCCTCTACATCGAAGCTTGGATGTTTTAAGGCGTGCAGTTCCCGTCTCTTTTCCCCTATATGCTGGTCATCGTGGAAGGTCGCTGCCTGGCCTCTTAAATTCTTAATCTCCCATACAGAGAGAAGTTTTTCTACACGCTGTTCTAATTTCGCAAATTCCTCATCTGCCAGCGTATCGATTTCTGTTCTATCGCTAAACATAATCCTTCCTCCGTTCTTATTTTGTCTTATCTTTCTCCAGCATCCAGCTGCTATTTCCTTCATGTACTTCATATGGCCTTGGGCATGCAGGAATTGCTTCTCTGACTGACAATGGGGAGTATGGATTATGATAGGTTGTCGGTTTTGCCATTGGGTGGACCGGAGTGTTCAAGCGATGAATCATGCTTGTGTCCTCTACCCAGCCTTTTTTATACAGACACTTAATATATCGGAAGTAATGGAAATGCCAGATTTTCCATTCGCCATCCTCGCAAATGAAATCAGCGCCGATCATGCCCCAGGCCCAGATTGCATCCGGATCGCTATCTTCATTGGCGATCGCTCCGCCGCCCGGGCACCACCATACTGCCTTTGCCGTCTTAAGATCGCCGGCGACCTCGATCATTGGCGTTGTCAGCTGGATATCCAGCATCTCGCCCGGCTTCTGCGGTGCGCCTACGACTTCATTTACGATTGTCTCCACAGCCTCTTTCCCCTCAAATACGCCTTCATCTGCATATTCCAGCGATACATCCGCCTGATTCAGCGCGAAATGTGACAGCACCCTATCGGCCTGCCTGAAATTAAATGCGGCAACTGTTCTTCCCATCTCATTCTGAATCTCCTGATAAGCCTCTAATTTCTCAATATTTTTTATTAAATCCCTTTTCCGATTCTCGGTAACCACAGTAATCTCTCCCTTCGTCTCACTATCTTGCAAGCGTCAATCCCCCGTCTACGGCAATAATCTGTCCATTCACATAACTGGATGCAGGGGAAAGCAAGAACATGATCACTGCTGCTTCCTCTTCCGGCCTTCCTGGTCTTCCCATCGGATTGATGCTAACCAGATGCTGCATGAATTCGCCTTCTACTGCACTGTGATTACGCGGCGTATGGATCGGTCCTCCCGGACACACGCAGTTCATACGATATTTGCCCCGAGAATTCATGTTAAGTTCGACTGCCTGATGCTTGGTGTATCCGCAGATGCCTGCTTTTGCCGTCGCATACCACGGATCTCCGCCGCCTGATTCAAATACGCCTGCTACTGCCGCAACATTACAGATCGCTGCACCGTCATCTGGATCAGTCGCTTCGAATGCGAGGCAGAGCCTGTGAATCATGCCAACCGCGATCGCTGTAACTTCCTCATAATTCCAATGACTATTCAGCATCTTGGGGCCTGCGACATTTGCAAGATACTGCGGCTTGCAGAATTCCAGAGTCTCTTTCATCGCTTGATCCACTGCTTCATCAGAAGAAAGGTCCGCCTGAATTGGCTTAATATTTTTTCCGGCTTCCTCCGCTCTTTCAATCGTCTCCTGTATACCTTCCGCAAACATGTCCCAAGCCGCTACCTTATATCCGCCTTTTGCCGCAAGGATTGCAGTCGCCGCTCCAATCCCGCTGGCTGCTCCTGTGACGATAATTCCCGTTCCTTCCGGTGCTGTCCACCCGCCAAAAATAATCTTAGGTTCCTGATAATTCTGTGCCATTTCCAAATCCTCCTGTCTTATTTTTTGTTACCTTAATGATAGCACTTTTTCTTACTGCCAATTTTAAACCGTCTAAAATGCACACATGTGCGTTTTGGAGCGACTTGATAATAGTCAAAATACTCAATTTATGATATTCTTATGGTTAAAAGGGAGAGGAGGCCATGCATGAACGCAAAAGAATTAAAAAAATATAGTCTTCTAGCAGAAGTAGCCTGTGATTATTATGAAAGAGGCTTAGATCAGAACTGCATTGCCGATCGGCTATGCCTCTCTCGTACCAGAGTATCCCGCTTGCTGAAGGAAGCGCAGGAAAAAGGGATCGTCAATGTAAAGGTAACCATCAACTATCCTTATGAACGACATTTTGAGTTGGAAGAACGCTTGAAAAACAGATTTTCATTAGATGATGTGCGGGTTTTGAATAACCGGAACCGGATCAAGGAGACGATCCCGAATGATGTTGGCAATCTCGCGGCCACATATATAACGGAGCATCTCAAGAAAGATATGGTCATCGGTACTTCCTGGGGCACGACTCTGGCTAACACCGTCGAACATCTGTCTGAGAGCGCGACTCCTCTACAGGTGGTACAGTTAATGGGATCTGTCCCTTGCAGTTCCCCTTCATATACGCCGCAGGGAGTAGTAGCCAATATGGCTTCTGCTTTAAAATGCCATGGAAGTTTTTTAAATATGCCGCTTTTTATAGAAGATGATTATGTTCGCGCTTCTATGCGTCAGGATAAAAACAATCAAAAAATATTGAATCAGGGAATGTTCGCCGACATGGTGCTTACCAGTATCAATGATCTGGAAAGCGTCAATAAGAAGAACTTCTGGCTGGGGTATATGACGCCTCAGATGTATCAGGAAATCTGCGACAAAGGTGCCGTTGGCGCTCTATTCGCAAGATTTTTTGACGAGGCTGGAAATGAAATCGACTGCACCTGGAATCATTGCTGCGTATCCATCTCCTTCAAGCATATCATCAATGTCCCCAATGTCGTCTGTATTGCCTCTGGAATCCAAAAAGCGAAGGCCGTATCAATCGCCATACAAAAGAAATATATCAATACATTAATCACGGACGGAACGACAGCGTCCGCTATCATGGGACTAATCTAAAAACTCCCATCCGGGTGACAAACTATTGCTTGTCTTCCCGGATGGGAATTTTTCATATAGGGCCAAAGCCCTTTCTTTATTCGTTTATACTCTTCTACAATATCTTGGACAGGAATTCCTGAAGCCTCGGATCCTTCGGGTTTCCAAAGAATTCTTCCGGGATTCCCTGCTCTTTGATCTGGCCTTCATCCATGAAGATCACTCTGGTAGCGACTTCTTTGGCAAATCCCATCTCATGCGTGACGACCACCATGGTCATCCCGTCTCTGGCAAGCTTCTTCATCAGTTCCAATACTTCCCCGACCATCTCCGGATCCAGCGCTGAGGTAGGCTCGTCAAAAAGCATTACATCCGGATCCATAGCCAATGAGCGGATAATGGCAATACGCTGCTTCTGGCCGCCTGAAAGTTGGGATGGATAAGCATTCGCCTTCTCCTCAAGCCCTACCAGCTCCAGTAGTTCCATTCCCCGCTTCTCAGCCTCTTCCCTGCTATTTCCTAAGAGTTTAATCGGAGCCAGGGTAATATTCTGAAGAATCGTCTTATGGGGAAACAGATTGAAATGCTGGAATACCATGCCCATCTTCTGACGGTGCTTGTTGATATCCACATTCTTATCCGTAATATCGGTTCCTTCAAAGTATACATGTCCTCTGGAAGGCGTCTCCAGCAGATTCAAGGAACGCAGGAAGGTGGATTTGCCAGAGCCTGAAGGCCCGACGATTACCACTACCTCCCCTTTCCTGATCTCCTCGGAAACTCCGTTAAGCGCATGCAGTTCCCCGAATATCTTATGAAGTTCTTCTACTTTGATCAATACATCTCCGTTATTAGTGGTCACTGCTCCTTAACCTCCTTTCCAGCATATTTACAAGTTTTGTAAATACAAGCACCATAGCAAGGTAGATCAGCGCAACCGCAATCAGAGGCATAAATGCGTCATATGTACGGCTTCTGATAATATCACCGCCCTTGGTAAGATCCTGCAGGGCAATGTATCCGGACACGGAAGTCTCCTTTAAGAGAACGATGAACTCATTTCCGAGAGCCGGCAGCACATTCTTGAATGCCTGGGGCATGATGATGTACATCATCGTCTGGACATAGTTAAATCCAAGGCTTCTTCCTGCCTCGAATTGCCCGTTATCCACGGACATGATCCCGGAACGGAAAATCTCTGCCACATACGCGCCGGAATTAAGGCCAAATGCCATCACTGCCACCAGAACCTTGCTGACATCAGAACTGCCGAATATAACAAAATAAATAATCAGCAGCTGTACGACTACAGGAGTTCCGCGGATAACCGTCAGGTACAGTTTGCAGATCGCATTCAAAATGCGAAGTTTTCCCGTCTTATCATAGGTAGAGCGTACGATTGCCACTAAAAATCCCAGCACGATACCGATGATAACCGCAAAGAATGTTACCTGAAGAGTGACTCCCAGGCCTTCTGCAATATATCTCCAGCGTTCGTCCGCTATAAAATTGTTATAAAACTTATCCTGTAATGTCGATAACATACCCTACATCCTTATCCTATGAATTATTCTGCCTTGTCAGCAGAAATGTATTTTGCAACAATCTCGTCGATCTTGCCGGATTCTTTCAGGCTGGCAAGCGCTTCGTTCATCTTCTTAAGCAGGTCGTCGTTGTCTTTTGCAACTGCGATCGCATACTCTTCTTCTGTAAATGCCTCATCCAGAATCTTAAGGCCATCGGCCTCTGCCACGAACTCTTTTGCAGGCTCTCCGTCGATCACGACTGCGTCGATCTTATCCTGCGTCAATGCCTGTACCGCTTCGAATCCTTTATTGTAACGCTCAACTTTTGCATCCTCGATGTCATCTGCATAGATGTCGCCTGTTGTTCCAAGCTGAACACCGATCTTCTTGCCTGTCAGATCATCTGGTCCTGCAATATCGCTGCCTTCTTTAACGATGATTACCTGTGTCGCGGTTGCGTATGTATCTGTAAAATCAACATTCTTCTTGCGGTCTTCTGTCACAGTCATTCCTGCTGCGCCAAAATCTGCCTTTCCGCTAGTAACAGCCGGGATAATAGAATCAAACGCCATATCCTCGATCTTTACTTCCATTCCCATCTCTTCCCCGATTGCTCTCGCGATATCCGCATCAATGCCGACTACATCGTCGCCTTCGTGGAACTCATATGGCGGGAACTCTGCATTTGTCGCCATAACAAGCGTGTCCTTGGAATCTTTCTTAGATTCTTTGGAATCCTTGGAATCATCCTTTGATCCGCATGCTGCCAAAGAGAACACGCATGCTGCAACTAATAATACGCTGACTAACTTTTTCAGTTTCATAACTTCTTTCCTCCAGTATATTTAATTTACTATTTGGCGCACTGCGCCTATGAATGCATAAAAATTCAAGCCTAGTACATATTCTATCATGTTTTTCACAAAAAACAAGTATCTTTCTTTATATTTTATGCAAGAAACGTCTGAACCAATGTGACTACTACGATGATGCCTCCCAGAATGATCCTGTAGTAGCCGAATATTTTAAAGTCATGCTTCTTGATATAGCCCATCAGGAACTTGATCGCTACGACAGACAAGCCAAAGGATACCAGGCATCCCAGTATCAGCAGGCCGAATTCTGCCCCTGTAAAATGAAATCCAAACTTCACCAGTTTCAGTAGACTGGCGCCAAACATGGCCGGAATTGCCAGGAAGAATGTAAATTCTGCCGCCACTTCCCTTGACACGCCGATAATCAGAGCGCCTACGATCGTCGCTCCTGATCTGGACGTACCTGGAATCAGCGCCAGCATCTGGAATACGCCAATCCAGATCAGCATAGAAACGGACAGTTCAGATATCCTCCTTACGGATGGCTTTCTTCCCGCATTACGGTTTTCTACTATTATAAACAGCACGCCATAGACGATCAGCATAACTGCCACTGGAAACGGCTTATAAAATAGTTCATCCAGAATGTCGTTAAACAGAATTCCCACGATGCCAGCCGGAACGGATGCGATCAGCACCTTGATCCACATCTGCCAGGTCAGCATCTTCTGCTTGCTGGTCTTTCTCGGCGAGAATGGATTCAGCTTGTGGAAATACAGAACCACAACCGCCATTATGGCCCCCAGCTGGATCACCACGTTAAACATCTCCATGAACGCATCGCTCATGCTTGGCTTAAGCACGTCTCCCACCAGGATCAGATGCCCGGTACTGCTGACTGGCAGCCATTCCGTAATTCCTTCAACGATTCCAAGAATGATTACTTTTAATACATCTAACATATCTCTCTCCTTTTCTTAATCCAGCACATATTCCTCTATGAATCTGGCAACCCCTTCCTCGTCATTGGATAGCGCCACATAGTCTGCTGCTTCTTTTACCTCTTCTGTTCCGTTTTCCATAGCTACTCCGGTTCCCACCTTCTGCATCATATACAGATCATTGGACCCATCCCCGAAAGCCAGGATATTTTCCCTTCTGATGCCAAGTCTTTTCCCCAGATCAATCAATGCATCGCCTTTATTCACGCCCTGCGCATTGACCTCGATATTCTTATCCAGGGCTCCTGTAACCACGATGCCTGGAATGCTTTTTAGTTCTTCTGCCGCCGCGTCCCGGTCTCCTAAGGATGCGAACAGTCCCTGCATCTTATCCACCGCACGGTTCTCTGCCTCGAACTTGGCACGTACATCCGGCACCGGCCTTCGGGTCGTCACAATATAGTTAGCCATAGGCGGAGACTCTATATAGCGCTCGACATTCTTAAGCGCCTCTTCCTGGGCATAGCCGATTCCATCATAGTATATCTCCCGAAGCGTATCATAATGTTCAAAGATTTCCAGAACCTTTCTGGCGATCGGCGCGGAAACCAGTTTTTCCTCTATGGTCCTGCCAGTCTGGGATTCTACCACTCTTGCTCCGTTGGCTGTAATGGCGTAGCGTATCCCCGGAAAATGGAGCAGTTCGCATGGTATGCCGCTCAGGGGCCTCCCGGTAGCCGGAAGAACTACGATTCCCTGGGCAATTGCTTTTCTTAGGATCTCCTTTGTATAAGGGGTAAATTCTTTTTCGGTAGTTAATAGCGTTCCATCCAGATCCAGCCCGATCATTCTGGCCTTAATCTTCATATGCCGTTAATTCCTTTCTGTCTTTTGAAAACCGCATTAATGTCTTGCTGACCTTATCCTTGCTCTGCTCATAAGCATTTTCCCCATGCTCCACCATCTTTTCCACCACCATCTTCTGGCTTGCCGGAGCAAATAATATGGTATCCTTGGCCGGCACCATGATTACCAGGTCATCTTTCAGCTTATCTACGCACACCTGCCAGATATGCTTAAAGCACAGCGCGCTGGCCTCATGATGGCCATCTGCTATAATGCCGAATCCCCCATACCAGGTATTTGCGATCACGAATTCCACATCCCGGATCAGATTCTCGCAGGAAGCGTGATAGAGTTCCTCGATATCGCAATCCGGAGGCAGCATATTATCCTTGAGGACTTCAAATACATCTTCTCCCCTCTTGATCACAAATATAACCGACAGGTCTTCCATAAATGCTACCACCGGCGTATCTTTTTCTGAGATGCGCTTCCCATTCAGCGCCTGGCTGTCGGTCAGCTCGCTTTTGACCCAGGGATAGATCTTTTCCTTGATGTTTTCATATTTATAATGCTCTTCTTCGTATTTTCTCATTGTCTTTTCCTCTCAATCATACATTCTATGTTCTATTCTAACAAAATTTGCTTTATAAAGCAATTTGTTGTATAATAGATAAGCACTCGCTAGAAAAGGAAAGGATGTGTATATGATAAGTACGAAAAAGAAACGTATATTACGGTCAGCCCTGGCGCTGGTTCTAACCGCCGTAACAATTGCTTCTGTGAATACTTCGGTATATTCGGCACCTTCCGCAGAAGAACTGGAAGATACTACCTCCGGCCTGCAGGGTGAATTGGATGATTTGAACAGTCAATTATCGTCCTTAAGCGCTGAACTGGACTCAGCCTCTTCAAAGATTGAAGATTTATCCGCTGATGTAGAAAAAGCCAAGCTTGACCTGGCGGCAGCCCAGCTTAATGAGGACGCACAGTATGATGCCATGAAGGACAGGATTAAGTTCATGTATGAAGGCGGCAGCGCCTCCTTGATTCAGATCTTATTCTCTTCTCAAAATATGGCGGATTTTCTTAACAAAGCAGAATATGTAACAACGATAAGCGAATATGACAGATCCATGCTGGACGAGTTGCGCGATGTGCGTATCAGCGTCGAAGAAAAGCAGTCGGATCTGGTGAGCAAGCAGCAAGAACTTGCTTCATTGCAGGAAAACCTGGAGGCAAAAAAGAATGAGCTGAATTCCAAGATCTCATCTACCTCCGGACAGCTGGATGATTATAAATCGCAGCTGGAACGCGCAAAGGCCGCCGAGGAAGCCAGCAAAGTGGCACAGAACAATGATATTTCCGGCTCCGTTACGCCTCCTGCCAATAATGGTAACAGTAACAACAGCAGCAATTCGAATTCCAACTCTGGTCAGATAAATGCTAACACCAGTGATGTCGCATTATTTGCTGCTCTTCTCGAGTGCGAATCCGGCAGTTACGACGGCATGCTTGCCGTTGCAACGGTTATTATGAACAGGGTTGCAAGCCCCAGCTATCCCAATTCGATACGCGAAGTCATCTATCAGCCAGGCCAGTTCGGCCCAACCTGGAATGGCAGTCTGAACAGAGTTCTGGCAAGAGGGCCTTCCTCAACAGCCTATTCTGTCGCCCAGGCGGCTTTAGGCGGCGCACGCCACTCTGCCGTCATCAATTGCTATTCTTTTAATGGAGCGGCATGGACTGATGTACCGGGAGTCGTGATCGGTGGAAATGTATTCTATTAGAAATATAATAGTCATATAATGCAGGATTATATCAAAGGGCATTACTATCGGGAAATAGTAATGCCCTTTTTGTCTATTGATAATCCATCACATCAATCCATTTCATCAGGAAATCTTTTTCCAGCTCATTGTCTTTCTCCAGCTGCGAAGCTGCTACGATCGGAAGCCACTGCTGCACGTACTGTCTGGCGGTGTCGCTCTTCTTGCAGAATAGGTTCAGATACAGGTCTGCCGCTTCCTGATCCTTAAGCGCGAACAGAAGATAGGTCATTGCCGCATCGGCGCTTGCATTTCCCTGGGTGGCATGCGCCCAGTCAACAACCGTCATCTTCCCGTTCTTTCCTACGATCACATTGCTGGGATTGAAATCTCCGTGACATAGCTTCGTATGCTTTGGCATGCTTTCTAACCGGGTCAGAAGTTCATATCTCTGAGTAGCATCCAGTTCTTTCAAGCCATTGATCTGCCTTGCAAGCTTATCCTTCAGCTTGTTCAGCAGCGGCGCCTTCTTCTCATGTACCTTCAACTGCAGATCCACGAAATCAGACATGTATTTCTCCAGGTTGTCATGGTCGATCTTCATCATCTCTTCCAGCGTCTTGCCATCCTTGTATTCGATGACCAGCGACCACTTCCCGTCGATCTGGGTCACTTCCTTCAGCTTTGGTATATCTAAGCCAGTCTCTTCTACCCTTACCGTATTCAAAGCCTCATTAAAGACTGCTGACTTCGGATGGAAGGTCTCAAATACTTTGACAATGCTATTATCGCATTTATAAACCTCTTTGTAAGGACGTTTTAATATCAGATTACCATTCTCCAGTTTCATAAGCCATACCTCCTTGTAGTATTTGCCGTTCATTTATTTGTTGGCTTAATTATACACCCGTAGAAATCATTTGAAAAGCATTTTTTGATATTTTTTTAACTTATATTTTTTACTTATTTTTATTGTTATTTTTTTAACTAACTTATCTATTTTTTATTTATTTAGAATAACTTCCTATGATCTCTTTTTTAATATCAGTTTCCATCTGCTAGTGAATTTTACGCTATATACAATTTGCTTCATTCTGCCGCACCGGTCACATCTTTCCGGGTAAACATACACCAGTACATCATTTTTATCCAAATCCAGACCCAAAGTATTATTTATACAGTTCCTGCAATATCCCAGATCCTGTATCTTACGCATTTTGCTCATTTTATCCCCTATCGCATAATATCTTTTTTAAAACTATATCCATGGTAATAATATCATATATAAAACGATATCTCAAGAAAAACATCGTATTATACATGATATTAATTGCCATACTATCGTTTACAATGGTTTATACAGGTGGTGAAAATATGTACGAGGACTTATTTTATCAAAGACTTATCGAATTACGTACAAAAAAGGGGGTATCTGCCCGGGATATGAGCCTTTCGATCGGACAGAATGCCGGATATATTAATGGATTGGAAAACCGTAAGGGTCTTCCCTCCATGGCTGTCTTTTTTTATATTTGTGATTTTCTGGAAGTTACCCCGAGCGAATTCTTTAATGTAGATATCGAGGAGCCGCAGAAGTTAAAAGAACTATATGAAGAAATCAAGTCATTTGATTCTGAACGTCTGGAACTTTTGGCGCGCTTAATCAAATATATGCGGTAGGCCTTCTGCTATAAACAGACAAAGAGCAAGAGCGCAGCGGTTCGCTGCGCTCTTGCTCTTTGTCTCTTATTTTCCGTAGTAGCATTTCAGGTAGATTTCCTTAATCTCTTTCATCAGAGGATATCTTGGGTTGGCGCCTGTACACTGATCGTTGAAGGCCTGCTCCACCATGTCATCCAATGTATCAAGGAAGTACTTCTCGTCTACGCCGTAGTCTTTGATCGTCTTCTTGATTCCAATCGTATCTTTTAATTCTTCCAGTTTCTTACAGAAGTTATCAAATACCTCCTGGTCATCCTTGCCCTGGCATCCTGCGAATCGTCCTAACTCTGCATATCTGGCCAGCGCATGTGGATACTGGTATTGGGAGAATGTTCCCATCTTGGTTGGAACTTCTGCCGCGTTGTATTTCATTACCTCTGTCAGGATTACTGCGTTTGCAACGCCGTGTGGCAGATGATGGAATGCGCCAAGCTTATGGGCCATAGAGTGGTTCAGTCCCAGGAATGCGTTGGCAAATGCCATACCAGCCATGCAGGAGGCATTGGCCATCTTCTCTCTTGCCTCAGGGTCATTGGCTCCATTTTCATATGCAGATGGCAGGTAGTCGAACACTGCCTTTACCGCCTTCATTGCAAGTCCGTCTGTATAGTCGGTTGCCATGATGGATACATATGCCTCGATGGCATGTGTCATGACGTCGATACCGGATGCGCTGGTCAGTCCTTTTGGCTGAGTCATCATGTTATCTACGTCTACGATTGCCATGTTTGGAAGCAGCTCGTAGTCAGCGATCGGCCATTTTACCCCTGTCTCTGCGTCTGTGATAATTGCAAATGGGGTAACTTCAGAACCTGTTCCTGAAGAGGTAGGGATTGCCACGAAGTATGCCTTCTCGCCCATCTTCGGGAAGGTATATACCCTCTTTCGGATATCCATGAAGTCCATAGCCATATCTTCGAAGTTTGCTTCCGGATGCTCATACATCAGCCACATAATCTTGGCAGCATCCATTGCGGAGCCTCCGCCAAGCGCTATGATGGTGTCTGGCTCGAAGGCCCTCATCTGGTCAGTACCCTTCTGGGCGCACTGTAATGTCGGGTCCGGAGCAACCTCATAGAAGCAGGTATGCTGGATTCCCATTTCATCCAGTTTTGCTTCGATTGGAGCAACATAGCCGTTCTTATATAAGAAGGAGTCAGTTACGATGAATGCTTTCTTCTTATTCATAACTGTTCCAAGTTCATCAAGCGCAACAGGCATACAGCCTTTCTTAAAGTATACCTTCTCAGGTGTTCTAAACCACAGCATGTTTTCTCTCCTCTCAGCAACCGTCTTAATATTAATCAAGTGTTTTACTCCTACGTTCTCTGATACGGAGTTTCCTCCCCAGGAACCGCAGCCAAGGGTAAGAGATGGAGCAAGCTTGAAGTTATACAGGTCGCCGATGCCGCCCTGGGAAGATGGCGTATTGATCAAGATACGGCAGGTCTTCATTGCTTCGGCATGCTTTGCGATCTTCTCTTTCTGGGCCGGATGTACATACAGGGAAGCCGTATGTCCGTATCCGCCGTCGGCAACCAGCTGCTCTGCTTTTGCAAGCGCCTCATCGAATGTCTTTGCCCTGTACATTCCGAGTACCGGAGACAACTTCTCATGCGCGAATTCTTCGGATATGTCAACAGATTCTACTTCTCCGATCAGGATCTTGGTATCTTCCGGAACGTTAACGCCGGCCATCTTCGCAATCTCATATGCGGATTTACCAGGAATCTTGTTGTTCAGAGCGCCATTGATGATGATGGTCTTGCGTACCTTATCTAATTCTTCGCCTTTCTTAAGGAAATAGCATCCGCGGTATGCAAATTCTTTCTTTACTTCATCGTAAATGCTGTCCAGGACGGTTACTGACTGCTCGGATGCGCAGATCATGCCGTTGTCAAATGTCTTGGAGTGGATGATGGAACTTACTGCCATCTTAATATCTGCCGTGTCATCGATGATGACCGGAGTATTTCCAGGTCCTACGCCAAGTGCCGGCTTTCCTGCGGAATAAGCTGACTTAACCATTCCAGGGCCGCCTGTGGCAAGCGTGATATCTGCATCTTTCATTACTGTATTTGTAAGTTCCAGGGATGGAACATCAATCCAGCCGATGATTCCTTCCGGAGCGCCTGCTTTTACAGCGGCGTCCAGGACGATCTTGGCTGCGGCAATCGTACAAGCCTTTGCAGCTGGGTGCGGGCTGATGATGATTGCGTTTCTTGTCTTCAGACAGATCAATGTCTTAAATATTGCGGTTGACGTAGGGTTGGTCGTAGGGATGACTGCTGCCACCAGTCCGATTGGCTCTGCAATCTTCTTGATTCCGTATGCGGCATCTTCTTCCAGCACGCCGCATGTCTTTGTGTTCTTGTAAGCATTGTAGATATACTCAGCTGCATAGTGGTTCTTGATCACCTTGTCTTCCACGATCCCGCGTCCGGTCTCTTCTACTGCCTGCTTTGCAAGCGGAATACGCATCTTGTTTGCTGCCATTGCTGCCTCGTAGAAGATCTTGTCTACCTGCTCCTGCGTGTATGTAGCAAATATCTTCTGAGCCTCCCTCATCGCCTTCATCTTGGCTTCGAGGGCCTCTACGCTGTCAATGATTTCTGGTACTACTTCCTTCTTCTTAGCCATCTTGATTATCCTCCCTGTGAATATGTATTCTTGAATATGTATTCTTTATTACAGGTCATAGTATACGAAATCGTTAATTATTTGTCAATAGGTAATTGATATTTTTTTAACGAATTTTTCAAGTTCACATATTTTTCCACCAAAAAAGCGGCCCTCATGGACCGCTCTTTCTATTGCTGTATTCTATTCTTTTATATGCTCCGTGTGCAGCAGCATGTGTGCCTTATGGGAATTTGGCTTCTCAAGATATTCATCATATATCCGTACGATGTCCCGATTCTCATGGGAGAACCGGACATTCGCGCCTGCATCCAGCATATACAGATTCTTTCCTCTGTCGTATGCCCTCTCTTCTCCATCGTGGATTGGCTGTCCGCCGCCGCCAACACAGCCTCCCGGACATGCCATGACTTCCACGAAGTCATAATGGACCTCTTCCCGCTCAATCCGCTTCAGCAATGCTCTGGTATTTGCCAGCCCGCTTACCACGGCGGTCTTCACCGTAATATCATCAATCGTGAAATCAGCCTCTACCACGCCGTTATTCTCCTGGAATCCAGGACTTCTGACAACCCGGAACGCGTCTACATCCGGATTCTCGCTCTTAAGCAGGTAGTATGTGGAACGAAGGGCCGCTTCCATTACGCCGCCCGTAGCGCCGAAGATCACCCCTGCGCCTGAGCCTTCCTGCATAGGCGCGTCGCTCTTAATATCTTCCAGCGTATCCGGACTTATATGGGCAGAGCGGATCATTTTGATCAATTCCCTGGTAGTGATCACCGCGTCAACGTCATGGCCCGCGTATTCGCCGTAGAACAGTTCCATCTCCCGCTCATCCTTCTTGGCTACGCAAGGCATGACAGAGACAGTATAGACCTGTTCCGGGGATACGCCTATCTTTTCTGCAAAATAGGTCTTCATAATGGCCCCAAACATCTGTTGAGGAGATTTTGCCGTTGACAGATACTTCACCATGTACGGGAACTGAGACTTGACGAAACGTACCCAGCCTGGACAGCAGGAGGTGAACATGGGACGATCCTTCAGTTCGCCTGCGGTAAACCGCTTCAAGAACTCTGTTGCCTCTTCCATGATCGTCAGATCCGCGGAAAATGCCGTATCGAATGCATAGTCTACTCCCATTCTCTTGAGCGCGTCCAGAATCTTTCCTACCGTTGCTTCTTCCGGATCAAGGTTGAGTTCCTCGCTCCAGGCAGTCCGCACCGCAGGCGCTACCTGCGCGATCACGATCTTATCCGGATTGGCGATGGCATTCCATACTTTCTCCGTATCGTCTCTTGCACGAAGCGCGCCTACCGGGCAATGGGTAATGCACTGGCCGCACAGAGAGCAGTCCGCCTCCTCGATGCATCTGTGGCCGCCTACGTTGATGGTCGTCCTTGAGCCCGTGCCTTCTACATCCCATACGCTAAGTCCCTGTATCTTATCACATACTTGTACGCAGCGCATGCATTTGATACATTTGGAAGAATCACGGATCAGAGGAAAGTTCTTATTCCATGGCTGTCTCTCAATCTCGGATTTATACGGATTATCAAATATATTTAAGTCGTTTGCAACCTTCTGCAGGCTGCAGTTGCCGCTTCTTGGGCAGGTCACGCATTCACAGTCATGCTGTGAAAGTATCATTTCTACCGTCGTTCTTCTGTGGCGGCGCACCTTCGGGCTGTTGGTATGGATCACCATGCCGTCTTTTGCTACATTGTTGCAGGATGTAATCAGACGATCTTTTCCTTCCAGTTCCACTACGCATACCCGGCAGGCCGCAATCTCATTGATACCTTTCAGATAGCACAGTTTTGGGATCGGTATTCCATTTGCCGCGGCAGCCTCCATAATGGTGGTGTTCTCTTCTACAGATATTGCTTTTCCATCAATTGTAAGATTTACCATAATGTCTCTCTGCCTCCCTTAAATATGCCATAGCCAAAATGGTCGCACCGCAGGCAGCGGAATGCTTCCTGCTTTGCTTCCTTCTCGGTCATGCAGTTCTCTACGCCCTCAAAGTCGCATACCCGCTCGCAGGCCTCACGTTCTGTAAGGTTAACCCTGCCGCACGGGGTACGATCCTCCAAATGGGCTTCAGGGATCTCAACATCGCAGGAAATCTCATGATGGTAGCCCAGATATTCATCGATGTTGGCTGCTACCACCTTTGCAGCCGCGATCGCCTTGATTACGGATGCCGGCCCGCTAGCGCAGTCTCCTCCGGCAAATACGCCAGGCATATTCTCGAAGGCTCCTGAACTCTTTGTGACAATCTTGCCCCGCTCTACCGGAATTCCCGATTCTTCGAAATGGCGGGTCTCGATATTCTGTCCGATCGCAACGATCAGCACGTCGCACGGGATATAGACATCCTCCTCGCCGGTAGGCTTGATGCTTGCCCTTCCGTCGCGGATCGCGCTGACCATCTGCGGCGTTACATAGATGCCTTTTACATGGCCTTCTTCATTTACGTCAATGGCTGCCGGCGCCTTTAGCGTCTGCAATTCAATGCCTTCTGCCACGGCACCGTCAATTTCCCCCGGAAGAGCCGTCATATCGGCAACTCTTCTACGATAGACGATGCTTACCTTCTTGGCCCCCAGCCTCTTTGCAGTACGGACTGCATCCATGGATACGTTGCCGCCTCCGATGACCGCAACTTCCTTGCCGGATAAGTCCATAATCTCATTCTTTCCTACATTCCTGAGGAACTGGACTGCTGACAGCACGCCATCGGCCTCTTCCCCTTCCAGCCCCAATTTCTTGTCCGTGCTGGCGCCGATGGTGATCAGTACCGCGTCATACTGCTTGCGCAGTTCCTGGATGGTGATGTCCTGTCCAATCTTAAGGCCGTATTTTACCTGGACGCCCGTCTTCAGGATGCTGTTTACGTCTTCCTCCAGCCGGTCTTTCGGAAGACGGTAGTTCGGTATGCCGTAGCGAAGCATTCCCCCCAGTTTTGGAAGCATCTCGTATACGGTTACCTGGTGCCCCATCAGCTGAAGATAATAGGCCGCGCTCAGTCCTCCCGGACCGCCCCCGAGTACGGCTACCTTCTTGCCTGTGCTTTTCGCGCATGCCGGCGGGTCCACTTCCCCTGCGAAATCCGCCGCCACTCTCTTCAGTCCCCGGATGTTGATGGAATCGTCCACCATGTTCCGCCTGCATCTTGCCTCGCATGGATGCTCGCATATAAAACCGCATGTGGTAGGGAATGGGTTGTCCTTGCGGATCAGCCGGATGGCATCCGCATACCGCCCTTCCCCGACCAGGGCCACATACCCTGGTATATCTACGTGCGCCGGACATAAGGATACGCATGGAACCGGCTGGTTATATGTACATGTGCAGCGTCCGTTCTTAATGTGCTCCACATAATCGTCCCGGTATCCGATCAGCCCTTTATACACCATATTGGCCGCCTCGTACCCTATGGCGTAGTCTGCCGACTCCATGATGGACAGGGCTGTCTGTTCCATGATATCCAGCGTCTCCATGGTTGCCTTACCATCAAGAACATCCTTGATGAAATGATTCAGCTGCCCCAGGCCGATTCGGCATGGCACGCATTTGCCGCATGTCTGCGCATGGCATAACTCCAAAAATGCCCGCGACAGGTCCACCGGACAGAGTCCCGGTGGACTCGACTCAATTCTTCGCTCTAAATCCTTATATAGTCCTTCCATGACTATCTTGGCTCTTTTCGGCGAAGCAATCTCTAACCTACTCATTATAACATTCCCTTCTTCATTAGTTATTCTGCTTTTGCAGTCAATTCTATATTATAGCACTCTGCTTTTTTCTTGTAAGCAGTTTTCCATAAGTAGATTATTTAACTTTCTGGTCATTATTTTAACGAAAATGAGGACAAAGGTTTCCCTCTGTCCTCATACATTTTTCTCTGCCTTACTCTTTTGACTGATACAGCCCCCACCAGTACAGAAGCGGTATAATATATCCAAAGATCGTGATAAATGTAAATGTGCCGTCAACGATAGTCATTATGGTGGATATAACCATCAGGCCTGTATAGATGCCTGCCGTGATCACGGCACCTTTAAAGTTCTTTCCGCCTCTTCCAAAGAAGCCCGCCAGGATACAGCAGATTGTGCTGATAAGGGACGTCGCGATATTCACAGGATTCATCGCTGCATCGATCAGGCTCTGATCAATCAGTCCGCTGACTTGTGACATGGTCGCATATCCAATGATGCTGAATACCAGTCCCAGTATCCCAAAGATAATCATCAATATAGATACCACTTTCAATAATTTGTTAGGTCTAAACATACTCTCTTCCTCCTTGATACTCTTTAGATTTGTCTTAGTGCTTCTATCGGGCTCATCCTTGCCGCCTTTCGCGCCGGATAGATTCCAAATAGAATTCCTACGCCGCAGGAGAATCCTGTGGTGAGAAGGATCGCTGGCAGCGACAGCCTCGCTGACAGGCCTCCTATCTTAAGCGCGGCCACTCCATAGGAGATTCCCGCTCCTATAAGAATGCCGATAATTCCTCCGATGCCGGACAGTATCGCCGACTCGCATAAGAACTGCACTACGATAGAAGATGTCTTTGCGCCCAGGGACTTGCGAATCCCTATCTCCCTGGTTCTTTCGGTTACGGACACCAGCATGATGTTCATAACGCCGATTCCGCCTACCAGAAGGGATATGCCGGCTACAAAGGCAATAAAAGCCGTCACGCCATCCAGGACAGCGCCCAGCGTGCTTGACATATCCAGTTCCGCCTGCTTGCTAAACAGGTTGTCGCCATCGTTCATATGTCTGGAATCCAGAACCTGGCAGGCCGCTTTTGCTACAGAATTGGAACTCTGGCCGGACTTTAGGTACAGGGTTGCCGCGGAGAAATTCTCCGGGGCCTCCCCCCATGCTTCCGAGACGGTATATGGCGTCTCTATATAGATGGGCATCTTCATGCCAAACATCTCCATTGCCTCATTATTCGCTGCAATCAGTTCATCGTCCATATCCCTGACGCCCATAACCTGGAACGTGACAATAGTGCTATCCACCGTCACATCCAGTTCCATGCCTACAACATCTATATTTCCAAACAAGGCGATGGCGCTGCCTTTATCAATAACGCATACCGGACTTGCATTCTGCATATCATCCTCGTCAAAATACGATCCTCTTACAACAGGGTCCTGGACTGGATCCTTGCCTGCATCCGGCGTAGTGAGCGTCAGATAAGCGTCAAAACTGCCCTTTCTGGTAGCGACGCTTCCCTGGCTGCTTGCACTGCCGACCACGCCGTCTACGCGGTCTGACAGCCGGTCTTTCATCGCCTGCATATCCTCCCAGGTTATCAGCTGGAGATTGTCCGTCTCCTCTTCATCCACCTTGACGGTTACGCTTTTCGGCTCATCCGTCTCCATGACATCCGCTTTTAATCCATTTCCAATAGAGATGATGGTTATGACGGACGAGATGCCGATTATGATTCCCAGCATGGTCAGGAACGAACGGCCCTTATTCTCCTTAAGGTTATACAGAGCCATCTTGATATATTCGCCAAACTGTCCCATCCTCTCACTCCTTATCAGCCGTTCCGGCCTTTACGCCTGCGCCGGAGGCCTTCATTCCTTCTTTTATGCTGCCGGAAGTATCAGATACGACTTCGGTGCCTTCCTTCACGCCTTTGACGATCTCCACCTTGCTGTTGGACGCTATGCCAAGTTCGACAAACTGTTTTTTAACAGTCCCATTCTGTATAATATATACGAAACCTCCATCAGTAGAAGTGTTCACCACCTCGTTTGGCAGGCATACCACATTCTTTTTCTCAGCCACGGTTATGGCAACCTTGCCGCTGACGCCGATTACGATATCATCATCTGCATTATCGATGCGTATCTTCGCGCCGATCGTGGGATTTCCCTTTTCATTGGGCAGCGCGATCTTATCCACGGATTCCAAGGTCCCCATATAGGAAGCCTTTCCAATCTTGATGGTCGCCTTGCTGCCGACTGCCAGATTATCAAAATCATTGGCCGGAACTTCCAGAATTACATTCACACTCTTGTTATCCACAAGTGTAAATAACTCCATTCCCTGAGCCGCTTCATTTCCTTCCAGCGCCTTCACGTCGGATATGATTCCGTCAAATTCCGCCTTCAGCCCCTCGCGTCCCTTTGCAAGCAGTTCCTCAGTCGTCAGCTGGGCAAGTTCCGCCAGATTCTCCGTCGTCCTCAAGTTATTCAGCTGCGCGCCTGTAAGGCTGGTATCCGTAGGCACGCCGCGACTGTTTTCCATCTCTGCCAGGCTGGCTTTCAAAGAGTCCAGCTCCGCCTGTGCCTGGATCAGCGCCTCGCTCATGCCCCCGTCATCCGTAGCGCCAATGCTGTTATACTGCTGCTCTAATGCCCGATACTTGGTTGACAGGTCTGCAATCTCATTGGTTAGCGTGTTGGCCCAATTCAGCTTATCTGAGTATCCAGGGCTATTACTGTCCATTCCATCCAGTTCCCGCTGCAGATTCTCAAGTTCCGCCTTTTTCGCATCCTGGGCATCCAGATTCTTCTGCATCTCTTCCTTCAATTGGGCCGCCTTCTGGGCATTGGACGCTGCAGCGCTTCCCGCATTCTGTGCCGCTTGGGTAAGGCTGTCTATATCTGCCTGCTTCTGCTGAATCTGGTTCTTGAGATTCTGGATTCCCGCCTCCACCTGTGCCTGGGTCTGCGCCTGAGTCTGCGCTGCCCTGCCACTCTGCTCGATCGCATCCTGGCTGCTGTACTTCGCGGACAGCGTATTCAGTTCCGACTGCTGGTTATCCCGTTCCAGGTTCGTTGTATCAAAACTTACCAGCAGGTCCCCTGCTTTCACTACCTGGCCCACCTTCACATTACACTGGGCAATCGGGGCATTAACCGGGCAGTAGAATACCTTCTCCTTATCGCTGCCTACCGTTCCTGTAGTGTTATATACCTGTCTGACGTCTTCTCTTTCAGCCTTTACCGTCTCCATCTGGCCGCCTTTGTCGGCCTTTTGTCCCGATGCCATGGCTCCGGCGACTCCGATGACTGCCACAACGCCGATCACCGGTATAATGGCCCATGGCGGGAGCTTCTTCTTCTTTCCTGATGGCGCTGCAATTGCCTCCAGCTCATCCAGGGAATCGAAGTCTCCCATATCATCCAGGCCTGCTTTGGCCTGCATCTGTAATTCTTCATCTTCCTTCTTGCTCTTCTTAAACATCCGCTTCTTCCCCCTTGCCTGTCTTAACCTTGCCTGTCACGTCCCTGCCCTCCAAATTCCTGCCGGCATCGTCATCGCTTTTATACTCCTCGTTCATATAGTCTTCCACGATCTTCCCGTCCTCCAGTCTTACAACCCTTCTGGACTGGGCAGCGATGTCCGGATCATGGGTAATGACGATCACCGTCTTGCCTGCTTTATGCAGTCCTTTCAATATCTGGATAATCTCGGCAGTTGAATGAGAGTCCAGGTTGCCGGTAGGTTCATCTGCCAGGATCACCGGAGGCCTGGCCGCAATTGCCCTGGCTACCGCAACTCTTTGCTGCTGGCCTCCGGACATCTGGGATGGCCTGTGCTTCATTCTCTTTTCCAGTCCCACCATGCAGAGTGCCTTTTTGGATACCAGTCTTCTCGTCTTCCTGTCTATTCCTCTGTATATCAACGGAAGTTCCACATTACCGATTGCATCCAGATTCTGTATCAGGTTGAATCCCTGGAAGATGAATCCGATCGTCCGGTTCCGGATCTCTGAGAGTTCATTGTCCGTCATTGACAGGACATCTTCCCCATCCAGGTAATATTTCCCTGCTGTCGGAACGTCAAGGCAGCCCAGCATATTCATCAGGGTAGATTTGCCAGAGCCCGAGTGGCCGATGATCGCCACAAACTCGCCCTCGCAGATGGTAAGGCTTACGCCGTCAAGCGCGCGGACTTCATCCTCCCCCGGATTGTAAATCTTATACATATCCTTAATCCGAATCAATTCTTTCATATTTTTCCTCATCTACGCTTCTACTGTTCTAATGTATTAATACAATTAATTATACACAAAATAGAAATAATTTCAATAATAAAAAAGATATTTAATAAAAAAACGCACCCTGATTTCTCAGGATGCGTGATATTTTAAATCTGCGATTATACAAGTTCCAGAAGAACTTCCATTGCTGCATCGCCCTTACGCTGGCCAATCTTTACGATTCTTGTGTAGCCACCTTTACGGCTCTCATACTTTGGAGCAATCTCATCAAAGAGTTTTGCAACAAGGTCAACTTCCTTGGTGTTTTTCTTTCTTCCAGCTGGTGTTGTCGGAACGTCTTTTACCGGGTAAAGAACCTTCAGCATCTGACGACGTGCATGAAGCCTGCTTGGCAGATCCTTCTTGATCGTCTTGTCAACTTCATCGTATACGGTAACTCTCTTGCCGTCTACAACTTCTTTGACTCTCTTGCCGTCTTTGTCCTTACGGGCAACTTTTGCCTTTACGGTAACTTCTTCGAAGTTATCCTTCTCTTTTACAGCTGATGCAATAAGGCCTTCTGCAATCTTGCGTACTTCTTTTGCCTTTGCCTCTGTGGTAACGATTCTGCCATTGTTGATCAGCGCTGTTACCTGGTTTCTAAGTAATGCTTTTCTCTGGCTTGAAGTTCTGCCGAGTTTTCTATATCCTGCCATTTTCTAATCCTCCATTAATTAACACTTGGTTATGCTTCATCGGGCTTACTAGCCAAATGCTCCGCCGCGCTCTTTGGGCTTACCGGCGGAAATTGTCTGTTTAGGTGTATCCTATTCTTCGCCATGACTCAGGCTTAAGCCTAACTCATCTAATTTTGCAAGTACTTCTTCCAAAGACTTGCGTCCCAGGTTACGTACCTTCATCATATCTTCCGGAGTCCTGTTTGTCAGTTCCTCTACGGTATTGATTCCTGCTCTCTTCAGGCAGTTGTAAGAACGAACCGATAACTCTAATTCGTCGATGCTCATCTCAAGCACTTTTTCTTTCTCGTCATCTTCCTTTTCAATCATGACTTCGGCGGCCTGGGCCACTTCAGACAGATCGATGAAAAGTTTCAGATGCTCGCTCAATACCTTCGCAGCAAGGCTGACTGCCTCGTCCGGAAGAAGCGTGCCGTTGGTATATACGTCTAGCGTCAGTTTGTCAAAGTCTGTAATCTGTCCAACACGCGTGTTCTCTACCGTCAGGTTAACACGTTCCACTGGGGTGTAGATAGAATCAATCGGAATTACGGCGATTGGTAATTCGTCGTTTTTATTCTTGTCAGCGCTAACATATCCCCTGCCTCTTGTAATGGTAAGTTCCATGTAAAGCTTGCTGTCTGCCCCGCCATTCAATGTTGCGATAACTGTCTCAGGATTCATGATTTCGATATCCTGGTCAACCTGGATATCGGCTGCGGTAACTACGCCTTCTCCTTCGAACTCGATGTAGGCTGTCTTTGGCTCATCTGTTTCAGATGTGTTCTTGATAGCCAGTGACTTCAAGTTCATGATAATCTCAGTAACATCTTCCTTAACACCCGGAATCGAACTGAACTCATGAAGAACGCCGTCAATCTTCACCTGGCTGATTGCTGCGCCCGGCAGTGAAGATAGCATGATTCTTCTAAGAGAGTTTCCTAACGTTGTACCGTAACCCCTCTCAAGAGGTTCTACAACAAATCTTCCATACTTTTTATCTTCTGAAATCTCAGTTATTTCAATATTGGGTTTATTAAAATCAAACACTAAGTCCACCTCCTGTGGTGTTACGGGTTATTATTTAGAATATAATTCGACGATTAACATCTCATCTACAGGAACATCAATCGCTTCACGCTTTGGAAGTTCTTTTACTGTTCCCTTAAGGTTCTCGAGATCCGCCTCAAGCCAATCCGGAACCAGACGTCCGCCTGTAACCTCTACGATTTCTTTATATCTTGGAGAACTTTTGTGTTTTTCTTTGATTTCGATAACATCGCCTGCCTTAATCAGGTATGAAGGGATGTTGATCTGCTTGCCATTTACAAGAATATGCTTGTGGTCAACGATCTGTCTTGCCTCGCGTCTTGTTCTTGCAAGCCCTAAACGAAATACTACGTTATCCAGTCTGGACTCAAGCAGAACCATCAGGTTCTCGCCTGTCATTCCGCTCATGTGGGAAGCTTTCTTGAAGTAGTTTCTGAAAGGCTTCTCTAATACGCCATAGATGAATTTTGCTTTCTGCTTCTCGCGGAGCTGAAGTCCATACTCGCTCATCTTTCTATTGGATCTCTTTAACTGTCTGTTAGATTTTTTGTCAATTCCCAAGTATACAGGATCCATTCCAAGGGATCTGCATCTTTTGAGAACCGGAACTCTATTTACTGCCATGTTTTTGCTTTCCTCCTATTTCAATTCGGATAAATACAATCCGTCAACGTTGTTACAATCAGATCATTAGACTCTTCTGCGCTTCGGCGGACGGCAGCCATTGTGTGGTACCGGAGTAACGTCCTTGATGCTTGTTACGTCGATTCCGCATGCCTGAAGGGCACGGATTGCTGCTTCTCTACCTGAACCTGGTCCTTTAACCATAACGTCAACTGATTTCAAACCATGTACTAATGCTGCCTTGGCTGCTGTCTCAGCTGCCATCTGTGCTGCATAAGGGGTAGATTTCCTTGAACCTCTAAATCCCAGACCGCCTGCACTTGCCCATGAAAGAGCATTTCCCTGTGCATCTGTTAATGTAACGATCGTGTTATTAAAAGATGACTGGATGTGTGCTTGTCCGCGTTCAACGTTTTTCTTGACACGTTTTTTTGTCACTTTCTTTGTAACTTTCTTTGCCATAATAAAACTAACCTACTCTTTCCTTTTTATTGTTTATTTCTTCTTGTTTGCTACTGTTCTCTTAGGACCTTTTCTTGTTCTTGCATTCGTCTTAGTCTTCTGACCACGAACCGGAAGTCCTTTTCTGTGACGGATTCCTCTATAGCATCCGATTTCCTGTAATCTCTTGATGTTCAGAGCGATCTCTCTTCTAAGATCACCTTCTACCGTCTGGGTCTCATCAATTACTGCGCTGATTTTCTTTACATCTTCATCTGTAAGATCTCTGCAGCGAATGTCAGGATTAACTCCTGCCTCTGTCAAAATACGGGTTGCGCTTGTTCTGCCAATTCCATAAATATAAGTTAATCCGATTTCAACACGTTTGTCTCTTGGTAAGTCTACACCTGCAATACGAGCCATGTGATTTTCCTCCACTTTCTGTTTTCTTGGTTGTTGCGCTCAGACGCGCCGCGTAAGATTCGCGCACGTCTTAAAAGTTTACATATCGTCTTTAATAGGGGCTTGCGCTTTGCTCGCCCAGGTACGTTTCGGTATCCGTACCCTTTCCGGCCACCGTATATCCATAGATACCCGGTAATGACGGGCCGGCATTATAAGCAATATACGAGGAGTCTCACCGGCTAAAGGTGTTTCCTTGTATATTTCAAATAGTCTACACGCTTCCTGGCGTGTCTACTATCAGCCGCCTAAATAATGTTCGCACAAACTTAGCCCTGACGCTGTTTATGCTTTGGATTTTCGCAGATTATGCGAACGCTTCCTTTTCTCTTAATTACTTTGCATTTTTCGCAAATTGGTTTTACTGATGATCTAACCTTCACGTCAAATCCTCCTTTCATCCATTGCTCTGCCTTAAAGTTCCACGCTTTCCAGTCATTAAAAGTGCAACAAAAGTAAAAGCACCCAGAAACGCGCTTATACATTATAGCACTCTTGATCAAGCAAAGTCAATAGATATTTTCCATTATTTATCTCTCCAGATAATCCTTCCCTTTGAAAGGTCATATGGGGATAATTCCAATGTAACTTTATCTCCCGGCAATATCTTGATGAAGTTCATACGCAGCTTGCCGCTGATATGGGCCAGCACCTGATGGCCATTCTCCAATTCCACCTGGAACATCGCGTTTGGCAATTTTTCTACTACAGTTCCTTCGATTTCAATTACGTCAGCTTTTGACATATCTTAAATCCTCCTATCTCTCTTCTTCCTTACTAAATTCTTTAAGTATCCGTTTAATTGCTACATCATCACAAGCGGCGACATCCTGTTTCCTGCATATAGCCTGGACATGCTTTTTCTTCTTCTTTTTCAGATGTCCCAAGGTTCTAATTCTGCCATCCGCTAAATATACATATGTCTCATCGACGTCTATTATAACGTAAACCTTTCCTGCGTCATGACCCGCTTTTGATTTTGCCAGCATTCCTATTTCGTATCTGTCCATCCTGCGTCCTCTTAAATCACTTTGATAAGGTCAAAAGTTTGGGTTCGTTATCTGTGATCAATACCGTATTTTCATAATGAGCCGACAGGGAATGGTCTCTTGTCACGACCGTCCAGTCATCATCCAGCCAGTCGACTTCCCAGGTTCCTGCATTAATCATGGGCTCTATGGCAAGCGTCATTCCGCTTTTGAGCTTCACGCCCTTCCTGTTCATCTCATAGTTCGGTATCTCCGGGGCCTCGTGAAGGGCCGTGCCGATTCCGTGCCCGCACAAGTCGCGGACGACTCCGTAACCCTTTTCACTGGCGTATCTGCCAATTGCTGCCGAAATATCAAATAGATAATTGCCTTCTTTGGCATATTTTATACCTTCAAAGAAACTTTCCCTTGTCACTTTAATCAAGTCTTCTGCTTCTTTGCTGATCTCTCCGATGCCGTAAGTCCTTGCGGCATCGGAATGATAGCCCTTATAGATCACGCCTGCATCCAGGCTGACCACATCGCCGTCCTGAAGGATGCGGTGCCTGTCAGGAATTCCATGGACCACCTCGTCATTCACTGACACGCAGATGGAAGCTGGATATCCATTATAATCAAGGAAAGATGGGATGCACCCATAACTCCTTATGACTTCCTCTCCCAGCTGATCTATATCCATGGTACTCATTCCCGGATGCAGGGCCTTTGCTAGTTCATCATGAACAATCTCTAATATACGTCCGGCTTCTGTCATTAATTCAATTTCTCTGGCCGATTTTATAGTGATTGGCATGTTCCTACGCTCCTAATATCTCTACAATTGCCTGGAATACATCATCAATGTCTACCGTACCATCAACGGTCTTAAGGATTCCGGCTTTTGTATAGTAGTCGATCAGTGGCTGTGTCTGCTCATGGTACACATTCAGACGCTTCGTTACCGTCTCCGGCTTGTCATCATCACGCAGAATCAATTCTTTGCCGCATACATCGCAGATACCCTCCGCCTTTGTGGGGGCATACTCGAGATGGTATGTAGCGCCGCATCCTACGCACGCACGGCGTCCTGACATACGGCGTACGATATTTTCATCCGGCACGTCGACATCAATCGCATAATCCATCTTTTCTCCCAGGTCTGTAAGCGCCTTATCGAGTGCCTCCGCCTGCGGTATCGTCCTCGGGAACCCGTCCAGCACGTATCCGTTCTTGCAGTCCTCCTGCTTTACGCGGTCCACGACAAGATCTACCACCAGCTCGTCGGGTACCAGAAGTCCCTGGTCCATGTACGTCTTGGCTTTTTTGCCCAATTCCGTTCCATTCTTAATATTCGCTCTGAAGATGTCGCCTGTTGAAATATGAGGAATACCATACTTTGCGGCAATTTTCTTTGCCTGAGTTCCTTTGCCCGCTCCTGGCGCGCCTAACATGATTATTTTCATATACGTTCCTCCTTATAGCATTTTAACCCGCGAAAAAAATCCCGCGAGTCAAAATGTTAGTTATTTAAAAATCCCTTGTAGTTACGTACAAGCATCTGTGATTCAATTTGCTTCAGAGTCTCCAATACTACACTGACAATAATGATGAGGGAAGTGCCGCCAAATGATACCTTGGCTCCCAGCCATCCATTAAAGAGAATTGGGACAACCTGTACAAGTACAAGTCCGCATGCTCCGATAAAGATAATGTAGTTCAGAATCTTTGTCAGATATTCAACCGTTGGCTTGCCCGGACGTATTCCAGGGATGAATCCGCCGCTCTTCTTCATATTATTCGCGATCTCCAGCGGATTGAATGTAATTGAAGTATAAAAATATGCGAAGAATACTGTCAGCACGATATACAGGAGCAAGCCCCATGTATACTTAAGCTGTTCCGGATTGCACCAGTTGCTCTGGTTTAATCCGCGCAGAATCTCGCTGCCGATTCCCGATCCGTTGCCTTTCCCCATAAAGGAAGCAATCACTACCGGGAACTGCATCAATGATGATGCGAAGATAATCGGAATTACGCCTGCCGTATTGACTTTCAGCGGAATGTTCGTTGACTGTCCGCCGTAGGTTCTTCTTCCGACTACTTTCTGGGAATACTGCACTGCGATCCTTCGCTCACCGCTCTGGAGAATAACAACGAATACGACGAGTGCTACGATAATCGCCAATATGATCACAACTGCAAGTGCTGCTGATGCGATCGGCTTGCCCTTTACAAACTGTTCGAACAATGAAGTCATATCGCTTGGTATTCGTGATATGATATTGATTACCAGCACGATGGAAATACCATTTCCAACGCCTTTTTCCGTGATTCTCTCGCCAATCCACATCAGGAATGCGGAGCCGGCCGTAAGTGTCAGAACTACAATTGCCGCGTTCACAAAATTATATTCTACCAGAAGTCCCTGGCGGCCAAACCCTACTGCCATCGCAAGGGATTCGATCAATGCCAGCGCGACTGTTAGATAACGCGTGATCGCAACAATCTTTTTCCGTCCATCTTCCCCTTCCTTTTGCATCTCTTCCAGTTTTGGAATCGCAATCGTAAGAAGCTGCATAATGATGGATGAAGTAATGTATGGCGTGATACTCAGAGCAAATATTGACATCTGCTCAAAAGAGCCACCGGTGAAAGCGTTAAACAAGTTAAACGCCTCACCAGTGTTCTGTGCAAAAAATTGCTGAATATAATTGGAGTCTACCCCCGGTGTTGGCAACTGTGATCCAATTCTTATTACGATTAACATCAAAAACGTATATCCGATCTTCTTGCGAATATCTTTGATATGAAATGCCTTTCGGAATGTCTCTAACATTAGATCACCTCTGCTTTTCCACCTAAAGCCTCAATTTTAGCTGCAGCGCCTGCGCTGAATGCATTTGCCTGTACGGTAAGCTTCTTTGTCAGTTCGCCGTTTCCAAGGATCTTGACTCCATCCTTTGGATTCTTGACGATGCCCTGCTCGATCAGCGTATCTACAGAAACAACTGCGTCATTATCAAATACTTCCAGAGCGCTCACATTAATACCAATGATTTCTTTAGAGTTTCTGCAAGTGAACCCTCTCTTTGGTATTCTTCTATACAATGGCATCTGGCCACCTTCAAAACCAGGTCTTGTTGCTCCTGAACGAGCCTTCTGGCCTTTATGTCCCTTACCGGCTGTCTTGCCATTTCCAGAACCGTGTCCACGTCCTCTTCTGAAGTTATCATTGTGCTTTGCTCCGTCAGCAGGTCTTAAGTTTGATAAATCCATTGTGACACCTCCTTATCTGAATTTTTATTACTATGCTTCTTCTACTTTTACCAGGTGAGATACCTGTTTAATCATACCTCTTGTTGCTGCATTGTCTGGCAGTTCAACTGTCTTGTTTACTTTTCTCAAGCCTAAAGCTTCTACAGTCTTCTTATGCTTTGGTACAGCACCAATTGTAGATTTCACTAATGTAACCTTTAAATTTGCCATCTTAATCTACCTCCTTAGCCTAAGATCTCTTCAACAGATTTACCGCGAAGCTTAGCCACTTCTTCCGGAGTCTTAACCTGGCGTAAGCCATCGATTGTAGCCAGAACTACATTCTGCTTATTGTTGGAGCCAAGAGATTTTGTACGGATATTCTTGATTCCTGCCATCTCGATTACGGCACGCGCCGGACCGCCGGCGATTACTCCAGTACCTTCCGGAGCCTTCTTAAGCAGTACGGAAGCGCCTCCGAATTTGCCGATAAAATCATGTGTAATACTTTCATTATCATCCAATGCTACAGTGATAAGGTTTTTCGCTGCGTCTTCTTTTCCCTTGCGGATTGCTTCCGGGATTTCCGTCGCTTTTCCCAAGCCTGCACCAACATGGCCATTACCATCGCCAACAACTACTAAAGCTGTGAATCTCATATTACGGCCACCTTTAACAACTTTGGTTACACGCTTAATTGATACCACTTTTTCATTTAGCTCTAACTGACTAGCATCAATACGTTCTTGTTTCATGTGTGCTCCTCCTTCTAGAAATTCAATCCAGCTTCTCTTGCTGCGTCTGCTAATGCCTGAATCTTGCCCTGGTATATAAAGCCGCCTCTATCAAAGACTACATCCTTAATACCCTTTTCAATTGCCTTTTCGGCAATTACTTTTCCTAAATATGCTGCTGCATCAACGTTGTTAGTTTTTTCCAATTCTGCCTTCACATCTTTCTGAAGAGTGGAAGCGGAAACCAGAGTATTTCCAACTGTATCGTCAATAATTTGAGCATACATATGATTATTGCTTCTAAACACAGCTAAACGTGGGCACTCAGGCGTGCCACTTAAACGGTTACGTATTCTTCTGTGCTTCTTTACGCGAACTTCACTTCTTGATTTTTTGCTAACCATTTTCACACTCTCCTTACTTATTTCTTACCAGTCTTACCAACTTTACGTCTAATAACTTCATCAGCATATTTAATACCTTTGCCCTTGTATGGCTCAGGTCTTCTCTTATCTCTGATTTCAGCTGCGTATTGGCCTACTTTTTCTTTATCGATACCCTTAACGATAATTTTGTTCTGTCCTTCCATTACCGTCTCAACGCCTTCTGGGTCAATCATCTCTACTGGGTGAGAGTATCCAAGACTTAATGTCAACTTGTTTCCTGATTTTGCTGCTCTATATCCAACACCGTTTACTTCCAGAACCTTCTGGTATCCGTCTGTAACGCCAACAACCATGTTGTTGATCAGTGTTCTTGTAAGACCATGAAGAGATTTCATCTTCTTTAAGTCGTTCGGTCTTGTTACAACAATTTCGTCGCCTTCCTGCTTGATTTCCATCTCTACCGGAAGTTCTTTTTCAAGTGTTCCCTTTGGACCTTTTACAGTCACTTTGTTATTCTCTGCAATCTCAACAGTTACTCCTGCTGGAACTGCGATTGGCAGTCTTCCTATACGTGACATACCTTTTCCTCCTTAACTTAAATTCTCGGAAGAGCGGCTTTGTGTGGCTCTTCTGTTTTCAGTTACTTCTTTGTTTGTTTTGATTATTTTTTTATACAGCTACATGTTCCGTGCGCCTAGGCTTAGGAAACTGTTGGAAGTTCTTCTCGCTAAGCTCGATAATACCTCGCTAAGCTCCAAGAACGGTCTTCTCACTAAGTTCATCCCGCGCTTCGCTTGGGATTCTCTAAGTGTTCAGTACCTACCATACGTAGCAGAGTACTTCTCCGCCTACGCCCAGTTTTCTTGCTTCTTTGTCTGTGATTACGCCATGGTTTGTTGAGATGATTGCTGTTCCAAGTCCGCCGAATACCTTCGGTACGTCAGCGCTTCCAGCGTAAACACGAAGTCCTGGCTTAGAGATTCTCTTAAGTCCCGTGATTACCTTCTCGTTCTTATCTGCGCCGTATTTCAGCGTAATACGGATGGTCTTGAATATTCCATCTTCGATGATGTCATATTTCTCAATATATCCTTCATCCAGTAAGATGCTAGCGATAGCAAGCTTCATCTTAGATGATGGTACATCTACTGTATCATGTTTAGCAGTATTTGCATTACGGATTCTTGTAAGCATATCTGCGATTGGATCACTCATAGTCATTTGTCCTATACCTCCTTCATTATGAAGTTCTCTTCACTAACGCTCAGAGAACGGCCTGCTCACTAAGTTCGGCTCCGCCTCTCTAAGTGTTCAGTGCCTACCAACTAGCCTTTTTAACGCCTGGAATCTGTCCTTTATATGCCAGTTCGCGGAAGCAAACACGGCAGATGCCATATTTTCTCAAATATGCATGTGGACGTCCACAGATTCTGCAACGATTGTATTCTCTTGTAGAGAATTTCTGCTTGCGCTGCTGTTTTAATTTCATCGCTGTCTTAGCCATAATTTACCTCCTTATTTTGTAAATGGCATGTTGAACTGTGCTAGCAATTCACGCGCCTCTTCGTCTGTTTTTGCAGTCGTGACAAAGATTACATCCATTCCTCTTACCTTGTCAACCTTATCATACTCGATCTCCGGGAAGATAAGCTGCTCTTTGATGCCGAGGGCATAATTTCCTCTTCCGTCAAATGCGTTAGGGTTAACGCCTCTGAAGTCACGTACACGAGGCAGGGCGAGGTTGATCAGACGATCAACGAACTCATACATCTTCTCTCCACGTAATGTAACCTTGCATCCGATTGGCATACCTTCTCTTAACTTGAAGTTAGCAACGGACTTCTTTGCCTTGCAAATAACTGCCTTCTGACCTGTAATCTTCTCAAGATCAGCAACTGCTGAATCTAAAAGCTTAGCATTATCTTTTGCTTCGCCAACTCCCATGTTGATAACAACCTTTTCGAGTTTTGGCACTTCCATAATATTTTTATAACCGAACTTTTTAGTCAATGCGTCAACGATTTCGTTCTGGTATTGTTCTTTCAGTCTACTCAAAGCACTGGACCTCCTTCCTCAAATTAATCAATTACTTCGCCTGTTGATTTTGCGTAACGAACCTTCTTGTCACCATCCATCTTGATGCCCACTCTGGTTGCTTTTCCCTTGTGAACATACATTACGTTGGAAATATCGATAGGTCCTTCTTGATGAATGATGCCGCCATTTTGATTGGAAGCACTTGGTTTCGTGTGCTTTGTCAGCATGTTGACTCCTTCAACAACAACCTTACCATCTTTCTGGTCAATGGCAATAACCTTGCCTTCTTTGTCTTTATCTTTTCCAGCGATCACCTTTACAGTGTCGCCCTTTTTGATTTTTAACATAGACATCTTTCGCGCACCTCCTTATAGTACTTCCGGAGCCAGGGACACAATTCTCATGAACTGCTTGTCACGGAGCTCTCTCGCTACTGGCCCGAAGATACGGGTTCCTCTTGGTGTCTTATCATCTTTTATAATTACAGCAGCATTTTCGTCAAAACGGATGTATGAGCCATCTTTACGACGAGTACTCTTTACAGTACGAACAACTACAGCTTTTACTACGTCACCCTTTTTAACAACGCCGCCTGGTGTTGCATCTTTAACGGTCGCAACGATTACATCGCCGATACTTGCATATCTTCTTGTTGAACCACCAAGTACGCGGATACACAGTAATTCTTTCGCACCTGTGTTGTCTGCTACTTTCAGTCTGCTTTCTTGCTGTATCATGCAGGTTTCCCTCCTTATACTATTTCACTTTTTCCATAACTTCAACAAGTCTCCATCTCTTATCCTTAGATAATGGTCTTGTTTCCATTACTTTTACTTTGTCGCCAATGTTGCATTCATTTGCTTCATCATGAGCTTTCAGTTTGTAAGTTCTCTTTACAATCTTCTTGTAAAGCGGATGTTTTACATGATCTTCAACTGCAACAACTATGGTCTTATCCATTTTATTACTGATAACCTTGCCCACACGGGTTTTTCTAAGATTTCTTTCCACAGTCTATACTCCTTTCATTGTGAATGAAGTTCTTTTTGCCAAGCCTGACAGAACCTCGCTAATCACTATTGTCCTGCCTTTTCAGTAATTATCGTCTGAATTCTGGCAATGTTTTTTCTGACTTCCTTGATTCTGCTTGTATTGTCTAACTGGTTCGTTGCATTCTGGAATCTCAGGTTGAAAAGTTCCTTTTTAGCAGCTACTAATTCTTCATTCAATTCTGCAGCTGATTTTGTTCTTAAATCTTCTACAAATTCATTAATTTTCACTGTTATCACCGCCTTCTAAGTCTGCGCGAGAAACTATTTTACATTTACATGGCAGCTTATGAGTTGCCAGACGAAGCGCCTCTTTTGCAACTTCTTCTGATACGCCTGCGATTTCAAACATAACGCGTCCCGGCTTAACAACCGCTACCCAGTATTCTAAGGTTCCTTTACCAGAACCCATACGTGTCTCAGCTGGTTTCGTAGTTACAGGTTTATCTGGGAATATCTTGATCCATACTTTACCGCCACGCTTGATATAACGAGTCATAGCGACACGGGCAGCCTCGATCTGGTTGGAACGGATCCAGCATGGCTCCATTGCAACGATACCATATTCACCATTTGTAATCTTGTTTCCACGAAGCGCCTTGCCCTTCATGGAACCACGGAATTGTTTACGACGTTTTACTCTTTTTGGCATTAACATTATTTATCGCTCCCTTCCTTTGCTGCTTTTTCCGGAAGAACTTCGCCTTTGTAAATCCAAACCTTAACACCAACTTTTCCATAAGTTGTGTCAGCCTCAGCGAATCCGTAGTCAATGTCTGCTCTCAGTGTCTGAAGCGGGATGGTTCCCTCGCTGTAGAACTCTGTACGGGCCATATCGGCTCCGCCAAGACGTCCTGATACAGATGTCTTAACACCAAGCGCTCCAGATTTCATTGTTCTGGACATGCAGGATTTCATTGCACGTCTGAAAGAGATACGGTTCTCAAGCTGTAATGCGATATTTTCCGCTACCAGCTGAGCATCTTTATCCGGTCTCTTGACTTCTTTGATGTCAACAACAAGCTTCTTATCTGTAAACTGAGCTAACTCGCCTTTTACTTTCTCAATCTCTGCTCCGCCCTTGCCGATTACTACGCCAGGCTTTGCTGTATAGATAATGATCTTAACGCGGTCGGATGCTCTTTCGATCTCAATCCTTGAAACACCGGCGCTGTATAATCTCTTCTTAAGATACGTTCTGATTTCATGGTCTTCTACTAAGTAGTCTGCGAAGTCTTTTTCAGCATACCATTTAGAGTCCCAGTCTTTGATAATACCGACTCTCAAGCCATGAGGATTAACTTTTTGTCCCATGATTGCCCTCCTTATCTTTCATCAAGCACAAGTGTAATGTGGCTCATTCTCTTCTCGATTCTGTAAGCCCTTCCCTGTGCTCTAGGTCTGATTCTCTTCATTGTTGGTCCTTTGTTTGCATAAGCCTCTGCAATATAAAGATTTTCAGCATTCATACCGTTGTTATTCTCAGCATTTGCAATTGCTGACTCTAATAATTTCTTTATTAAACTAGAAGCATATCTTGGATTATAAGTTAAAATACCAAGTGCTGTCGTTACATCCTTACCTCTGATGGCATCTAATACGAAACATGCTTTCTGAACAGAAACTCTTGCGTAAGACAACTTAGCAGAAGGTCTTGTATCTTTGTTAGCATTTCTTTCTCTCTTGATTTGGGATCTATGTCCTTTAGCCATGGATGAACCCTCCTTTCACAATGTAATTATCTAACTTTTGATTTCTTTTCGTCTTTTCCATGTCCTCTATATGTCCTTGTAGCAACAAACTCGCCGAGCTTGTGTCCTACCATATCCTCTGTTACATATACAGGTACGTGTTTTCTTCCGTCATGAACTGCAATTGTATGTCCAACCATGCTTGGGAAGATTGTAGAACGGCGGGACCAAGTCTTGATGACAGACTTATCTCCGGATGCGTTCATTGCATCAACCTTCTTAAGCAGGCTTGCGTCTGCGAATGGTCCTTTTTTAATTGAACGTGCCATAGGTTCTAACCTCCTTGTAAACTGTATTATTTGATCGCTTTACCATCTCTTCTTCTTACAATCATCTTGTTAGAAGCTTTGTTTTTCTTTCTTGTCTTAAGACCAAGTGCTGGCTTGCCCCAAGGCGTGCATGGACCCGGACGTCCGATTCCAGTCTTGCCTTCGCCACCACCATGCGGATGGTCATTCGGGTTCATAACAGAACCACGAACTGTCGGTCTGATACCCATGTGGCGCTTACGTCCTGCTTTACCAATGTTGATCAGGTTGTGATCTCCGTTTCCTACAACTCCAACGGATGCTCTGCACTGGATCGGAACCATTCTCATCTCTCCTGATGGAAGTCTTAAAGTGGCATACTTGCCTTCTTTCGCCATCAGCTGAGCGCTGTTTCCTGCGGAACGAACCAGCTGTCCGCCCTTTCCAGGATAAAGTTCGATATTGTGAATCTGAGTACCTACCGGGATCTCAGAAAGCGGAAGGCAGTTGCCAACCTTTACTTCGGCCTCTGGTCCATTCATAACCTTCATGCCGTCTGTCAGTCCCTGTGGCGCGATGATATATGCTTTTTCACCGTCTTCGTAGCAGATCAGAGCGATATTGGCTGATCTGTTCGGATCGTACTCGATACCGATTACAGTTGCCGCAATTCCGTCTTTCCTTCTCTTGAAGTCGATAATTCTATATTTCTTCTTAGCTCCGCCTCCGCGGTGTCTAACTGTGATTTTACCTTGATTGTTACGTCCTGCCTGTCTGGTCTTTGGAGCCAGTAAAGACTTCTCTGGCGTTGTCTTGGTGATCTCTGAGAAATCAGAGCCAGTCATCTGTCTTCTGGAAGGCGTATATGGGCGATAAGTTTTAATTCCCATGATAGTTCTCCTTTCGATTGTTTATTGTCACGGTTTCTATCCGTATGATTACACGAGTTTTATTCTCAGCGCTCAGTTCCTATAACCCCTCGAAAATCTCGATATCTGCGCTGTCCTCTGTTAACTGAACAACTGCTTTCTTAGACTTTGCCGTCTTTCCGAACTGCATTGTTCCGCGGACTCTCTTCTTCTTGCCAGCGTAGTTCATTGTGTTAACGCTTTTTACCTTTGTGCCGTTAAACATCTTCTCAACCGCTTCTTTTACCTGAGATTTGGTTGCTTCCGGGTGAACCAGAAATGTGTATTTCTTTTCTCCCATAAGTTCCATACTCTTCTCAGTTACAACTGGCTTAAGGATTACATCATAATATTGAACGTTAGCCATTATGCGTACACCTCCTCAATATTGGCAACAGCAGCTTTCGTTGCGATTACTGTGTTGTACTTCAAGATGTCGTACACATTGATCGTATTAGATCTTGCAGTCTTAATGTCTGCAATGTTTCTTGCGGAAACTTCTGCATTTGTATTTCCATCTTCTAATACTACTAATGCTTTGGATACATCTAAATTCTTCAGGATATTTGCAAAATTCTTCGTCTTGATCTCATCAAGCTTGATCTCATCAACAACGATGAACTTCTTCTCTTCTACCTTTGCTGTGAGAGCGGATTTAAGAGCTGCTCTCTTCTCTTTCTTATTCATCTTGAATGAATAGTCTCTCGGTACTGGAGCAAATACTACTCCACCGCCTGTCCACTGCGGAGCCCTTGTAGAACCTTGTCTTGCGTGACCTGTTCCTTTCTGTCTCCATGGTTTTCTGCCGCCGCCGGAAACTTCAGAACGTGTCTTCGCTTTCTGTGTTCCCTGACGTTTATTTGCAAGCTGGTTTACAACTGCCATGTGTAAAAGGTGCTCATTGATCTCAACACCAAATACCGCATCGCTTAAATCCATCGTACCAACTTCTTTGCCTTCGATATTATAAACAGATACGTTAGCCATCTTACGTGTCCTCCTTCCTTCGCCTAGCCTAGTTAGCCTTTACTGCTTCTTTAATAGTTACTAAAGATTTCTTCGGTCCCGGTACAGAGCCCTTCACTAAAATCAGGTTGTTCTCTGCGTCTACACGGACGATCTCAAGATTCTGAATCGTAATCTTCTTGCTTCCCATGTGTCCCGGCATCTTCTTTCCTTTGAATACCTTGCTCGGATCAGAAGCCGCTCCATTGGAACCTGCATGACGATGGAACTTAGAACCATGTGTCATTGGACCTCTGTGCTGGCCGTGCCTCTTGATCGCGCCCTGGAATCCCTTACCTTTGGAGATTGCCGTAGCATCGATCTTGTCGCCTGCCTCGAAGATATCTGCCTTGATTTCCTGTGCAAGTTCATATTCTCCTGCATTCTCAAACTTGAATTCTCTTACGAATCTCTTTCCTGAAACGCCGGCTTTTGCAAAATGTCCCTGCTCAGCCTTTGTCACGCCATGGCGATGAGCGATCTCTTTCTTGCCGCTCTTATCCTTGTTTACAATCTTGTCTTTCTTGTCAACGAATCCAACCTGAACTGCATCGTAGCCATCGTTTTCAACAGTCTTGACCTGAGTTACAACACACGGGCCAGCCTGAAGCACTGTTACAGGCGTCAATGTTCCGTCTTCGCTGAAGATCTGAGTCATTCCGACTTTTGTCGCTAAAATAGCTTTCTTCATTATAATTACCTCCTGTGATTTACAGCGGAACGCTTGTGCAAGCGCTCATCCTAAATTTTAGGAATTACTGTGTTTGTTTGTTGATGTTCGATTTACTAGGCTCGAAAACACCTCGCCAAGTTCCCTCGAACTAAGTTCGCACTAGATTCGTAAATTACCTCATCAAGTGCTCTACTTATTTTTCATTTTGATATCAATGTAAACGCCAGCCGGCATCTCTAATCTAGATAATGCATCCACAGTCTTCTGTGTTGGCGTGATGATATCAATGAGTCTCTTATGAGTCCTCTGCTCGAACTGCTCTCTGGAATCTTTGTATTTGTGAACCGCTCTTAAGATTGTTACTACTTCCTTCTTAGTTGGAAGTGGTACCGGTCCGCTCACCTGTGATCCATTCTTTTTTACAGTTTCGATGATTTTCTTTGCGGATGCATCAACCAGCTGATGATCATACGCTTTCAAAGTGATTCTCATTACTTGACTTGCCATAAAAAAAGTCGCCTCCTTTTCGTACTTTTAACTTCAGTACGACAAGCGGTGACTGTACACTCTCCCGTGTGTGTCGTGAGAAACTCACACGTTGTTACCACATCTCAGTGGCTGTTATAGTTTCGTACAGTGACTTGTCGCCAGTTTCCTAACTTGACATTCGCTCCACGGAAAACCTACTATATATAAGTAGCAACCTCGCGCTTCTACGCTATCAATGTCACAGCCCTCTTAGTATATCTGATGGAAAAGCATTTTGCAAGCCTTTTCGGGGAAATATTGTATTTTTTTCCATACAATATCAGTCTTTCCTTTACATTTTTCCCTTCGGCCCATGACTTCCTATTATATAGAAAAGAAAATTTTTTGTCAATCACCATCCAAAGAACGCCGTATTTGCGTTATTTAATTAACATTTATAGGTTCTCTACCCAGTTTTTGTTAGGCATTTTCGATAAATCCGATTGACTTTTTCTATAGAAATTGGTAAAATTAGAAAAAGAACAGATAGTATTAAATTTAACGAAATATATTCATATCGGGGTGCTTATATTTCAATATTATATAGTTGATTATCTGTTCCTATTTTTTTGATACATTTAAACAATCTGGAGGGATGAACTATGAACGTTATTATGATTTTACGTATCGTGCTGGGACTCTTTACATTAGTATCTTTAGGATTCTTTGTAAAAGACCTGCTTGCTCACAAAGAAGATTTTACAAAAGAAAAAGCCGTACCTTTAGCAATCATCGGTTGTATTACCAACCTGCTTGATACATGGGGAATCGGTAGTTACGCAACCACACAGGCCGGGTTCAAATTTACAAAGTCAAGCCCGGACGAGACAATTCCTGGAACACTGAATGTTGGAGATACATTCCCTGTATCATTGGAAGCATTACTGTTCTTCAGTTTCGTTGAGATCGATGCTCTTACCTTAGTATTAATGCTTGCAGGCGCTGTTGTTGGTGCTCTTGTTGGCGCTGGTATCGTTTGTAAATGGAATGTTAAGTATGTTCGTATCGGTCTTGGTGTTGGTCTTATGATTCTTGCAATCGTAATGGCTTGCAGAAATGCAGGTGTAGGACCTTTCGGTATGGCTGGTACAGCATTAGGCTTAACAGGAATCAAATTAGTAATTGGTGTTGTTGTTAACTTCTTCTTAGGCGCTCTTATGATGATCGGTGTTGGTCTGTATGCACCTTGCCTCGCATTAGTTAGTGCACTGGGAATGGAAGTTGGAACTGCTTTCCCAATCATGATGGGATCTTGTGCATTCCTTATGAACGCTGCTTGCTTCAAGTTTATCAAAGAAGGCAAGTACGACAGAAAGGCCGCTTTCTACTTGGCAGTATTCGGATGCATCGGCGTATTTATCGCTTACAAGGTTGCATGTATGTTCTCACTGAAGACATTGACTTACATCATCTGTGTAGTAATGGTTTACACATCTATCATGTTCTTCAGAGATGCTAAAAAAGCAGCATAGTTAGTAATCACATAGTTTATATAGAGATAGCCAAGGATGGTTCCTCGCGAGGAGCCATCCTTTTTTATTCCTTCCATCTGCATATTTAAAATTGCCTCAAAACACATCCCTTTTTTAGTAATTAGTCGGTATTTTGAATAAAAATGAAAATGGACTATTGACACTAGATTTCAAAAGTGATATATTTAAACCAACTTAAATGTACGACAACCAACGGCGGTTTCCCATTGGGAGGAAACTGCTTATTTTTTAAAACTGCCGCACATTAAGTTGTAACCGTTTTGGTTGTTATTGCAGTTACGCTATTGCCGATCATTCCCCCCAAGAACGGTCCTGCAATGGTGAACTCCAATTTATATATACATCCTCTTTATGAGGAGCATTCCCCAGCTTTTGTATATAAGACAAAACTGCAATGCAACGAGGAAAACCTCTCAATGACATACCAAAAAGAAAGGGCACGACATACCTATATGTCGTGCCTTTTCTTTGCTTTCAATTCGTCAAGGAATTAACATGATGTATAACTATACACCAGATGCTACTTTTTCTCGTTCTTGCGCATCTTAAGTTTCAGAAGCGCAGTCGCTTTTTTACAGTCCAGCTCGACCATATTGTTTTCCCCAACCACATTGGTCTCTGTTCCGTCCGCGCTCTTATTGATATCCACGATTCCATCCAGATAATCATTTACAACTACGAACTGAGCTACTGTACCGCTGAAATTAAGGCCCGTCACCGCGATGCCTCTCGTTCCCAGCTGCTCGCATGTATTCGTATAATCCACGTCGCTGTTTCCCCATCCGTCCGAAGAGATGATTACGCCATCTGCACGCATCGCCTCGGCCCAAACAGCCGTCCTGGTTCCTACAAGCATCTTATCCTCATTATCGTCCGGTGTTCCTACGATGATAATTCCCATCAGATCCAGATCTGTATCCGAAGAGACTACATCCAGCAGAGGATCTCTGAAGTGATGCAATGATGTTTCTTTTGTTGATGGTCCTATACCCATATTAACACCTCCTACTGCATAGAGCGGATAATACCGTCTCTGTACTCATTTGGAGTTACAAGAATCGGCATATTGCCCATATCGATAATTGAACGTCCGCCTTCTACGCCAGACGGCTCTTTGGAAAACAGATGCGTATCATACATTGCTCCCTGCCCTGCCACCTGCTTTACGATCAGGACGCGTTTCTTTCCTGGCCTTACTATATCATGGTACTCATGGCGCTCTGTACACTTCTCGCCTTTGAACTTCTTCATCTTATCACGGTATGTCTGGATAAACTTATCGCACGCCCTATGCGCGGCAGTCGGGCCAGGCCTTTCCTGTCCCATTCCGGCGGCAAGCGTCACATCAAAGGAAATTATGTAATCATTATCCCCCGGCGTACCTGCACGGTTCAAGTACAACTGGTCTTTCAGATTCCCCTCAGAAGACCCGAATTCATGGCACTGCTTTCCGTTTACGTCCACACCGGTAAGCATAACATATACGCCGGTAACGGTATGGGTAATGCCTTCTCCCAATTTTCCAAGTACTTTGGTAGAAATCGGTATGATATCCATAATCGTATTCGTCCAACGGTCATGATCTCCTGACTTAATAATCTGAATATCAATCTTTTCAATGTGCTCTTCCTGAGCCACCAGCTGATCAAGCATTTCTTTACTGACTGTCATATGGCCATCAACAGTGATGTCATTATGTTCGCCCCACTCTACATCATTCATATGGAACGCTTTAATCACAAGACGTCTCAGGTCTTTTACTTCTTCAGCCAACTTAAGTCACCTCCGATATTTAAAAACTACTTTCATGGCCTTATTACAATATGGCGGATTCTTTTCCGATATATTGTCATATCTCTTTTCAAAAAAGGGCAGATGACAATCCATCTGCCCCTTATTTAATGAAATTAAATCTTAGCTACATACTCGAATGGCAGTGGAACAATCTTTCCAGGTGTCTGGATTTCAACTAACTGCTCCAGAGTTGCCTTTACGATCTGTGTCTGCTGTTCAACATTGTGCGGTCCACCTGCATTAGCACCCATAGGTACCAATGGAGCAACTGCACGAGGAGTACCAGTCTGACGAACAACTGGTGGAAGAGCTGCAATAATAATAGTAGGAATTCCAGCTTCTTCAATCGCTCTCTGCACCAATACTGCAGAGCGGTGGCAGGTTCCTCAGCCAGCGGTGAGAACTACTGCGTCAACGTCCTCTTCTTTGAACATCTGTGCGATAGCCGGACCAGTTTCGCCTTTGAACTTCTCCTGGTTTCCGCCACCACCCATGAATCCTGCATGTACCGGAGCACAAGCTCTGATAAATCCTTCAGCAGCTAATTCATGAATTCTATCAATTGGGAACATACAGTTGATGTCTTTATTAACATCACTGTTATCATATCCACCGTGGGATACCATCAGTTCGCTAGATGGTGTTGTGTTCTCTATTTTTCTCCATGTAAAGTCACCAGCAAGATTGAATCTTTCCTGATCCTTCTTATGAACACCGGCAGCTGTTGCAAGAGCGATAGACATGTCTTTCAACTCTTTTGTTACAGGAGTCCATACTGATGGTGGAGTAATAGGAACGAATATTTCAGATTGTAAACCTTTAACAACCGTTAAACTCATTTTTAGACCTCCTTATTATCATCCAAACGTATGCGCATCTCATCTTGTTTGCGCCGTTCTTTTTCTATGTTGCTGACGTATTTGTCATTTATCTCCGGTCCCAGCTGTTCCGGAAAACTCATGTTCCATCCGAATTCCTGCCCCACTATCGGCTCAGTATCACAGATAAACATTCGTCTCGGTGCTTTGAAGAACCCCAAGCGTCCCTTCAAGTCTACGCTGATACTACAGTCATCAACGTCAACGACAACGCCTTCCATGTAAATGACTCTATCGCCATAATTCAAACGTTCATTATTCATTCGCGGGCACCCGGCTTAGCTGTATTTTAATCTACGTTTTTCGCTCATTGGAAGAGCCTGCTCATTTTCAACAAGATCAACCTTTGTTCCGTATGCGCTCTCAATTAACTCTACGTTTGTAGACTTAACGTTTGGATTCCACTTCTTCTCAGCAGCCTTAACGTCTTCGCCTGCCATTGCAGTCTTAAGCATAGCAAGTGCACGAACAGCATCTTCTGGGCAAAGCGTATTGTTACCAAGAATCTCGTTCTCGATACCAGCTTCAGACTTGTTGTTGTCTACCATGTATGTCATATACTTGTTACCAACAACCAGCGCGCCCTGAACTGCACAGTAAGACATGCCAACAACCGGGATTCCTCTCATACCGATCTGCTCGATATGGCTTGCGAAATCGATGTGGTTGTTTCCGAAACCTTCTGTTGTAACGAAAGCTCCATCAGCATCCATCATTTCTACAGTATGGCCTACACGACGGGATACATAGAATTTCTCAGCATTGATCTGAGGAGATCCTACAAATACAACACCGCAAAGGTCAACTTCCGGATCATGCAATGCTTCCAGAACCAATGGCTCTCTCCAGTAATGTCTGGACATTTCCTTAGATGCAGGTCCGATACATGTTAATGCATGGATACATCCATCAAGAACTTCCAATGGAGATACGCAAACCGGTACGTTTCCTAAGTCTACGTTAGCTCTTGCGCCAAGAACGCCAACAGGCTCTACAGGAAGGATGAAGTTGTCATGCATAGCTCCCTGTCCCATGATTTCCTTAACGATAACGACTTTCTTCTTGCCTGGACGGCGAACCTGCTTCAGTTCTTCCGTATCAGCAACAAGGCTCTCATCAAGTTTCTTCATAACTTCGCGGATTTCCTGTGTGATTACATCAAATGCTGTATGAGCAGCCATAGGTCCACGACGTTCCATGTTTGTCTTTTCCTGGATTACGATGTTACCCTTGATAAAGATCTCGCCTTTATCTGGGCAGCTTGGACGATTCCACATAATGTTCTCGTCAAGGTATCCTTCTGAAGAACCGAACTCACCGATCTGAACTCCGCCTTCATCAACACCTGTCAGCATCATAACAACGCCGTCAAGTACTCTTGTAACACCTGTTCCGAGTTCGTCATCGCCTTCTTTTGTAGCGATTGGCTGAACGTCCATAACAGTCTCAGAATATGTGTGGTATAAATCAGGAGTGATGATTTCCAGTTTGAAATCTTTTACAAGTTCCTGGTTGTCAATAACTTCTGACTCAATGCCTTCACGAATGTAAAGAGTCGTTCCTTCGATCTTGGTCTCTGGTCCTCTCTTAACTTCTGTGATCGTGAAGTGCTTTCTTGTTAAGCTTCTTACAACTTTTTCTTCTCCAGCTGCTTCTGGTGCTGCTGCTCCTGCAACAACCGCCTCTGCTCCTGCTGGCAATGGTGCAACTGCTGCTCCGCCGCCAAGTGCTCCAACTGGGATCTCAAGGTCGATGTCCTTTCCTTCTCCAATATGGATCTTAAGTGTTCCGCCTGCTGCAGGTCCTGCTACAGGTGCTGCAACCGGTGCCGGTGCTGCTGGTGCTTCCTCTACTACCTCTTCTGCTGCTGGAGCAGTCGGCGCTTTTGCACCTTCAACTACATCTGCAGTTAATGGGCAAAGAGAATCACATGTTTTTGTAAGTTTTGCTCCCAAAACTTCTTCGATGGTCAATGCACCATCCAGGTTCAATAATCCTGAATCTACCAAGTCATCAAAGATCGCTGGATCTTCAAGATTAGCAGCTTCGATTGTAATGCCTGCTTCGGCTCTACAACATAATACCGCAGGATCATGAGCATGTTCTTTAGCTGTTTCAGCTGTGATTGACATATTGTTTTCCCTCCTTGTTTGGTTTGCATAAATTATATATACAGTCACACATGGCGCGGAGAATACCTCTCGCCTTCCCCAGGCAAAAGAATCGGGGGTCCCTTGCCCTTGCCATCTGCAACAGTAATACCAATAAGTAACTTAGACCCTATTTGCCGTTTGGCAGCTGGTCAACTTCTTTGGATACTGTCAGTCTTCTGTATAACGGATGACCGATGGTTCTCATCACATGGTCTGTCTGATGGAATGTCTTCAGTTTTAACTTCGGTGCAGATCCCATAACTGTGTTGGAACAGTCTGAGCAGTTACCAATGATGATATACTCTGCGCCGTCTTTCTTGAACTGCAGACATTTCTGTGCCTGTCCAGGACAGTTTCCTGGGTTCTCGCACTTAAGCGCTGCGCCCGGCTTAGGCTCAACCGCCTGTTTACATCTTGCCACAGAAACGACCTTTCCATTCATCTTTTCGCAAAGTTCGCGCATACGGTCCTCGCTTCCGCCGCACGCACAGACAAGCAATCCTACCGGTGCTCCGTGAAGATCCGGGAACTCAACCGTTACGATGATTCCGCCTGTCGTCTTCGTAGTAGGCGCGTCTAATGTGGTGGACTTTCCAGTAAATGCTCCACCCATGATAATCTCGCCATATGTACCATCGATTCCGCCTGCCTTCTCGATCATGTCTGCAACGCAGGTTCCAACCGGAACATCCATGAATACATGCGGCTCGTTTCCACCGTTAATCTTTCCAATAACCGTCATGTTCTTGCTGAAGCAAGGTTTCTTAAGTTCGATCGCTTCTGCGATACGAAGCAGGGTCTCGCAGTTGATTACGACTGCATCTGCTGCTGACGGCAACTGTGTAGGATCAAGCAGTTTTCCGAGACATTCTCTTACTACCGCTCTTTCCTCTCCCATCGGGTAAATATCCGGAAGAAGATGGATCGTGATATTGTCTTCGTCCTTGATCGCCTCTCTGAGAAGTTCGATTGCTTTCTCGTTCTTCTTCTTAATAGCAATAATTCCTTTTGCTGCATTGGATATCTCCATGCAGTATTTCAATCCGCGGATTGTAATATCTGTCTTTTCTTCAATCTGCTGGATATTGTGGCGAAGTCCAGGTTCGCATTCTGCAGCATTTACCAGGATATATCCGCCGTGAAGGTCCGTTCCAATCTTCACGCCAGTTGGGAATCCTGCGCCGCCCATACCTACGATTCCGGCTTCCTTAACCATCTCAAGCTTGCTGCCTTCCTTAATAGGTACAAACTCATCTTTCTGCTCTTCATCCGGCTTGATGACGATTCGGTCTTCCAAGACCTCTTCCACCACGCCGTAGACGCTGGAAAAGATGTTAGCGCCAAGTCCTGTAGGAGTTGCAATCAAGGTACCTTTTTCTACCTTATCCCCAACCTTTACGATTGCCTCACAGGGTGCACCAACATGCTGACGTAATAAAATCTGTACATTTCCCATGACATCCTTCTCCTTTTTTCTTTTTTAATATAAGTAAAAAACGAAACCATGACAGCCCGTTTACTTATTCCCCAATATATAAATTCTATCTATAAATATTTCAGTTACATATTCGCCAATTTTTTAACGTTAAATAATTGCTCTTTTGGCGGAGGCATGTGGGAATCGAACCCACCCAGGACGCTCTTAACGCCCCACACTAGTTTTGAAGACTAGGAGGCACACCAGTCACCCATCTACCCCCATGACTTACGTCTCATGCGAATTAACAATAACACACTTTTTCGGAGATTTCAACCGTTTTTATTTATTTTTATAGTACCAAAAAACCATTGACTTTTCAAGGCTTATCGTACATAATAATTGTAGTGAACTGAACGTAATACTAGAATGCGGTCTAATTGTTAATTTTGTATCGTTTCTGGGCGGTTCATTGGGAGTTTTTCGAAAAAGGCACTGCGAGAACTTGGGGGTTTTCAATGTGTTTTTATAAAAACTTATAGAAAGAGTCTATGAGTAAATTCAAGGAGGTAACGATTATGGAGTTAAAAGCAAATGTTAACTTCGAACGGTTTGAAGCAGCATTACAGGTAGTAGACGCTCACACCGTTGGAGAATTCTGCCGTGTAGTAATCGGCGGATTCCCGGAGCCAGAAGGCAGCACAATGATTGAAAAGAAAAAATGGATGGAGAAGAACTATGACCAGGTACGTACAGCATTGATGTTCGAGCCAAGAGGACATCATGATATGTTTGGGGCATTCCTGTGCAAGCCAGTCAATCCAGAAGCAGACTTTGGTGTAATGTTCATGGATACAGGCGGATACCTGAACATGTGCGGACACTGCACGATCGGCGCTGTAACAGTTGCAATCGAGGCAGGTCTTGTTGAATCTAAGGAAGGCGTAAACCAGGTTGTACTGGAAGCACCGGCCGGACTCATCCGTACAGAAGCAGTTGTAAAAGACGGCAAAGTTGAGCACGTTACATTGACTAACGTACCAGCATTCGTTTACAAAGAGAACCTCTCCGTTACGATCGACGGCCAGGAGATCCCATTTACCATCTCCTTCGGAGGAAGCTTCTTCGCATTAGTTGATACTACAAAGATCGGTATCACAGAGATTAGCCCGAAGACAGTTCCGGACATCACCAAGTTAGGAATGAAGCTGTTAGACGTTATCAACAAAGAGATTCCGGTTAAGCATCCTCTTCTTGACATTGATACGGTTGACTTAGTTGAGTTCTACGGACCAACACCGAATCCGGACAAGGCAACTATGAGAAACGTAGTAATCTTCGGAGATGCTATGGCTGACCGTTCTCCATGCGGAACTGGTACTAGCGCTAAGCTTGCTACTCTTCATCACTGGGGAGAGATCGGCGTAGGCGAGGAATTCATCTATGAGAGTTTCATCGGAACCAGATTCAAGGGCGTAATCAAAGAGACAACGAAAGTTGCTGACTACGACGCAGTTATTCCTATGATCACAGGCAGCTGCTACCTGACCGGTGTTGCTACATACTTGATCGATCCTACGGATCCATTGAAATATGGCTTCCAGGTAGGCTAGTATTCTATCCTAGTAGAATAGCAATACATGAAAAATGAAGCGGATTAGTCATAATCCGCTTCTATTTAAATTAAGGCGGGAAAGGAATGAGTGCCGATGCCACGTAAACGCCAATCCACCAAAAGCCGCATTGTCAAAGCGGCATGGAATCTGTTCTATAAGAACGGATACGACCACACCACAGTAGAAGACATTATCGCAGCGTCCAAGACATCAAAGGGCACCTTCTATCATTACTTCAAGGGCAAAGAAGCTCTTTTGAATTCTTTATCTTATCTGTTTGATGAGAAGTACGAAGAACTAGCCGCAGTCATTGACCCAAATCTGTCATCTTATGACAAGCTTCTGTTTTTGAATCATGAACTGTTCTATATGATTGAAACCAGCGTAGATATCAGGCTGCTCGCATTTCTCTATTCATCCCAGCTGATCACGAAGGACAAGAAGTCTCTATCCGACAGCAAGCGCTTTTATTTCAAGTGGGTGACGGAGATTCTTTCGGAAGGCCTTGAGCGGGGAGAATTCAAGAATACCAGTTCTGCCGAGGAACTGATGAACATCTATGCCATGTATGAACGGGCCATGCTATACGACTGGTCGCTCTTTAAGGGCAAATATTCTTTATCGGAATACAGCGACAAGCTGCTTCCTCATGTACTGGATACCTTTGTTGAAGGAGTATAGAAATGGATTTGTCTCTAAAAAATGAGGGACGGGATCTTCTGACTTTGGATATGCCTGCCATATCCCAGCCAGAGACTCCGTCCCTTTTTGCTTGTTCGCCCGCGCTTATCGCCTGCGCCTATCCATCCATACCTCGCCTAAACCATGCATTCGTGCATTTCTTCTTCCTGGATACCGACAGACTGCATTACCTCGGCAATCCGCTCCTTATCCGAGAGATCCGCGCACCAGGAAAGGCCGCAGCCAGCCGAAATGGCTCTTGGAACCGGGATAATCCTTCCCGGCGCATTCTGTTCCTTGCATGCCTTCTCCATTGCCATGGCATCTGCCGTGGTATGGAATGTCACTACCAGTTTTAATTCTTTTTTTCTCATTGTTATTCAATCACCACTTCAAAGTATCCGTCTTTTTCCCCGGATGTAGCCTTTTTCCCATGGTCCTTTGCATACTTTTCCACATTCATTTTCTGATGCGGTTCAGTTACCAATATTTTTACAGGCTCAGACGCCCCTTTCAAGGCTTCCGCTGTAAGCATTAAAGGCTCCGGGCAAGAAAGGCCTCTTGCGTCTACTTCTTTCATAATTATTACCTACCTTTCTAGAATACTATGTATAAGTCAATATATCAACACTATTTTGCTTCTTTTCGCTTATTCGTGAACGCGATCACAAAGCACAATACGATGCAGATGATGCATGCGATCTTGCCGTTCATTGGCACCGCTCCGGCAACCACTTCCTGCGTCTCAGGATTTAAAGCGGTTCCGCTGGCCGCAAGCCCCAGGTTATGGCACAGTGCCGCGCCTACAAACATACCGGCAACCGTAACTGCCGAATCAGAAGAGCCTTGTCCTGCAAGGATCAGCTGGCGCAGAGGGCAGCCGCCTGCCAGAACAGCAGCAAATCCCACCGCATACATTCCAAGAATATTCCAAATATGCTCTGAGTGCGCTATAACACCCGGGGTATCAAATCCCAATACAAAGCGTCCTGTTGCCACATTAAATATCAGCATGACAACAAATAATCCGGCAATCACACTGAACAGGTCAAAGTTCTTCATCAAGATAATATCACGAATGCTGCCCGCAAAGCACATCCTGGATTTCTGCGCGAATGCTCCAAACACCAGGCCGCCTATCAATGCTGCTATAATCGGTGCATGGACGCTTCCTGGCCCTGCCGTGCTGGATTTCAGAAGCGTGGTGCATAATGCCAGAATCAGAATGCCGACTACGATCACGGATATGACTGCTCCGCTCTCTTTGTTGGTCACATAAGCACGCCCAAGACTAAATCCTTTCTTAAGCGCAAATACCCCCGTCGCGACTCCAAGCACGAATCCGATCAATGCCACCCAGGCATTCAGATCGCCCGCTGACATGCGGATTACCATACGCAAAGGACAGCCCAGGAATACCAAGGCGCCTATCATTATGATCATCCCCAGCACGAATCTGGTCATTGGGGAAGACCCCGCCGTTGATCGATATTCCTTAGTCGCTACTGATATCAGAAATGCCCCCAGAACCAGGCCTATAATTTCCGGCCTGGCATACTGTACGGCCTCTGCCTGATGCATTCCCAGCGCGCCCGCCGTGTCTCTGATAAAGCAGGCGATACAAAATGCCATGTTTGCCGGATTTCCTAAAAACGCAAGACATGCCGCTACAAGTCCGCATACTACGCCGGCCAATGCCAGCTTCTTCTTCGAGTCTGATAAATTCATGTTAATCCCTCCTGTACTTTTCTCTCATTCCTGCATAGATCCTTTAATCTTCTGCAAGTTCCTGGATCGCCCTAATGGCGGTATCCACTTCTTCATCCGTATTATAATGTGAAAAACTGAATCTTACAGCCCCCTGCTCCACAGTTCCAAGCGCCTCGTGCATAAGCGGTGCACAATGGCCGCCTGGCCTTGTAGAAATTCCATATTCCATAAGAAGTTCATCACTGACTTCTGAAGAATCATAATCTCCGATATTAAGCGTTACGATCGCACAGCGATTCATATCATCAAAATCCCCATATATCTTGACGCCAGGAATGTCCTTGACCCCCTCATAGAATCTCTTCATCAGTTCCTGCTCCCTGGCGCGGATGTTATCCATGCCTTCATCTTCAATATATTTTAATGCTGCATTCAGCCCTGCAATGCCATGTCCATTTAATGTCCCTGCCTCCAAAGCGGTAGGCATCTGCTCCGGATGGGTCTTGCTGTATGTCATGATGCCGCTCCCTCCGCTCTTTAACGGGCGCACTGCCAGTCCTTCCCTCACATACATTCCTCCCGTCCCTTGAGGGCCCAGAAGTCCTTTGTGCCCTGTGAAGCACAGCACGTCAATATGCATGTCCTGTACATTGATAGGAAACACGCCGGCCGTCTGGGATGCATCTACCACGAACAAAAGGCCATGCTTATGGGCAATCTCGCCCACTCTGCCTATATGGACATAATTCCCCGTCAGATTGGATCCATTCGTACATACGATCATCTTAGTATCAGGCGCAATCGCATCTTCAATATCCGTCAGATTAACCGTCCCCCTCTCATCCGCTCTCACGATCGTAAGCCTGACGCCTCTGCGCTCCATTTCATAGAGCGGCCTCAGTACTGAATTATGCTCCATCATTGTTGTAATTACATGATCCCCAGGCTCCAGTAGGCCTTTAATGGCAATATTAAGACTTTCCGTCGAATTATTCGTAAACACGATCTGCCTCGGATTCTCCCCGCCAAAAAGCCGGCAAAGCCTGTCCCTGGTATCATAAATGATTCTTGATGCGCTAAGCGATGCCTCATTGGCTCCCCGTCCTGCATTTCCCATAGAACTCATTGCCTGTACGACTGCATCTATCACTTCTTGCGGCTTATGCATCGTCGTAGCCGCGTTATCCAAATATATCATAATCTTCCGTCCTTTCAAAAAAACTACTCATCCTCATAATTTAGTATAGACTGGATCCACCATCCAGTCTAATTGTTATCATACATATCAAATACCGGATATAGAAAATATCTATAACCGGTATCTCTCGCCTTTCTATACCTCATATACTTCTTTCACAATTTTTATGAACCTTTCCGCCGACCGGGACAGTTGATAATTCCTGTTGTACACCACATTAATATCTCGTCCCTCATCCGCTCCCGGAATCGGGAATATGAGCATCTGCCCGGCTTTCGCCTCGTCTGTCGCGGCAAGCCTGGACAAAATAGAGACTCCCATCCCCTGTCTTACGGACTTCTTGATGGTCTCCTGATTCTCTATACTTGCTATAATTTCCAGATCCGCCATGTTGACTCCTGCCGACCGAAGCTGTTTTTCGGCTTCTTTTCTGGTACCGGAGCCTTCTTCCCGCATGATTACATGTTCTCTTTCCAGCCAGGAGATGTCATTCGGACATTCCTCCTGGATCCGGCGGTACTTTTCCATATTCGGAGCAATAATCACCAGTTCATCCTTATAAAAAGGAATATACTTGCAGTGCTTTTTCTCCAGCACGGTCCCCGTAAATCCCACATCCGCCATACAGTCTACAATCTGAGTCACTACCTGGGCACTGTCCGTCTCCTTGATCTTGAACTGCTCCTCCGGGTACTTTTCATTGAAACGCATCAGCACCTTGGGAAGCAGGTACTGTGCCGGGATCGTAGATGCCGCTATTGTAATGCAATGCTTGCCGCTGTCCTTCCTCATTCCAAAATGCTCTTCAATCTTCCCCTGCAGATCTACCATCTGCTTGGCATATTTATATAGATCCTTCCCATTGTCCGACAGGCTTACTTCCTTGGTATTCCTGACAAACAGCCTGACATTCAGTTCCTTCTCAAGGGAAGAGATATGCGCGCTGATCGTAGGCTGGGTCAGATATAGTTCCCTTGCCGCCTTTGAAAAGCTGCCTCCCTCTGCCACCTGTACAAAGGCCTCTAACTGTTTCAGATTCATTAGTATGCTACCCTTTCACTTTCCGCTCCCGTTTTCTTAGTTACTTTGATGCTGTCCATATATTCGATGATCGGCTTGGCGCTTTTCCTGCTGGTATCAAACATATCACGCACCTGCGCGATCGTAATAACGGGATCCTCTTTTAAATGCTCCTGTATGAGTTCTTTTGCCCGCTCCATGTATTCCGTCAGGGTATACATATCCTCCGTCACCTTTACAATCTTCTGTTCCTCCAGAAGGATATTGAGGATATCATCTGCCGTCTCTTTCGCGGTCCCTTTAAAATCAATCTCCGAATAGCGGACGAAATCATATTTTGCATTGGAGACTGTATCCAGGAGAATTCCTGACACTTTCTCATAGAGCGCGTCTTTCTTCACCTGGAATTGCGGCGTGCACAAGAACTCGTCCACTCTCTTCAGGCATCCTTCCTCTATCAGCATCTCCACAATCTTGTCAAATACATTCGGCTTGATCTTCTGGAAATAGGTCATCTGGACTTCCGCCTTCTTCATGCCATACCTGTAAGGATATTTCTCTTCATATTCTCTTAACGCCTGATCAAGAGTCTGCTTCGCAGCCCTTATGGAATCGGCATGCCACACATAAGTATCCTTCCGCATGGCAAATGCCTGCACCAGCCCTTGGCTTAAGAGCTCGCTTACGTCTTCTTGCACTTCGTCTATGGACAGCGCGGTAAGCTTAGCCAGTTCTGCCAATGTAATCAGCGTATCCGCGTGCTCCCTTACATGAAGCTCGATAACATCTGCGGACGAGCCAGATTCCTTGCGCTTTAGTTCTTCTATGACATCCTCTTGGAAACGCTTCTTAACCCCTGGGTTTGGCTCCAGGATGACACCTCCTCCAATGGTCTCCATGGGAGAATAAAAGCGGACCACGAATTTGTCTCCCCGCCTTACCGCGATCTCTTCTTCCAGCCTGAGCTGCACATAGCCGCTCTCCCCAGGCCCGATCTCCTCCTTGTCAAGAAGCACTGCCCGGCATAATATCTCGCTGGTTCCGGTAAAGAAATGAAGGCGGGTGTGATTGGTCAGCACACGCATGGAAGAATCCAGCACATTCAGCCTGACATCCAGAAGATCTGTATTCTTCATACTGTTTGGAGGCGCCAGCACGCACCCTCTCTTGATCTCACGCTTCTTCACATTTGACAGGTTGATGGCAACCCGCTGTCCTGCATAGCACTCTTTCCTGTCCTGGCCATGCACCTGGATGCTTCTTATCTTGCATTCCTTCCCAATCGGATACATTTCCAGCAGATCATCCTTGGTAATGGTTCCCGACACCAGTGTTCCCGTAATGATCGTCCCAAAGCCGGACAATGTAAACGCCCGGTCAATCGGAAGTCTTGGTATGGTGCCAGTATCTTTGGTCATCATCTCATCGCTTGTCATTTGGCTGATGGTATCGATCAGGACTTCCAGGCCTTCCCCGGTGGCAGCCGATACTTTTACTACCGGCGCATGTTCCAGAAAGGTTCCTTCCAATTCTTCCTTGACTTCTTCTTCTACCAATTCCATCCATTCCTCATCCACCAGGTCGCATTTGTTCAGGACGATGATACTCTTCTCAATTCCCAGCAGATTCAGGATATCCATATGCTCCCTGGTCTGGGGCATGATGCCTTCGTCCGCGGCAATGACCAGCAGAACCATATCCATTCCTACCACGCCTGCCACCATATTATTGATGAATCTCTCATGCCCCGGAACATCTATGATGCCGGCCCGGTCTCCGCTTGGCAGGTCAAAGTAGGTAAATCCCAGGTCAATGGTGATTCCCCTTCTCTGTTCCTCTTCCCACCGGTCCGTATTCCTTCCGGTCAGCGCTTTGATCAAAGTTGTCTTTCCATGGTCGATATGGCCGGCCGTACCAATAATAATATTCTTCATAACAACACTCCTAACGTCCTGCAATCAGGCTGGTCTCCTCCATTACTTCCAGTTCCTTAAGCTGCTCTGCGATCAGCTTAAAATACCGGCGATCAATGGTCCGCATATCCAGAAGAATGGTATCATTCACCGTTCTTGGAATCACCGGCACCGGAAGATGGCGCATGCGCTCTTCCAGTTCGGCTACGCTGATCTTTTCTGGCCGGATGGTCACTGCCATGCTTTCTATCCGCTCCAGCGGGAGAGAGCCCCCACCGATCTGGGACTGGCATGGACATGTCTCTATCCTTGCAGGCACCTTGGCCCGCTTAAGCATCCCTGCCAGGCTTCTCGCCTTCTTCGCCACCTCTTCCAAAGGTTCCGTGATCATGCGCAGAACCGGGATATTCTGTATCGCCTTCTCTTCTGAAAGGTATTCCTGAAGGACTAATTCCAGGGTTGCAGCCGTGAACTTATCAATCCGCAGCGCCCGGGTCAGCTGGTTCTTCTTCATCATATCAATGTACTTTTTCTTTCCGATGATGATTCCTGCCTGGGGACCGCCAAGCAGCTTGTCCCCGCTGAAGCACACCACGTCCGCTCCTTTGGCAACCGACTCCTGCACGGTAGGCTCATGGGTGATGCCATACTTGCCAAGATCCACCAGCACGCCGCTTCCAAGATCCTCTATCACCGGAAGATCATGCTCCTTAGCCAGAGGAATCAGTTCATCAATCCCCACCGTATCCGTGAATCCCACAATTCGGTAGTTGCTGGTATGAACCTTTAAAAGGGCCTTGGTCTCTTCGGTGATGGCTTCCTTGTAATCATCAAAGTGCGTCTTGTTGGTGGTTCCAACCTCCACCAGCGTAGCCCCGCTTTGCTCCATGACATCCGGAATCCTGAATTTCCCGCCAATTTCCACAAGTTCTCCCCGGGAAACGATGACTTCTCCCCCTTTTGCCAGAGAACTTAGGATCAGCATGACGCTTGCCGCATTGTTGTTCACCGCCATGGCCGCCTCCGCGCCGGTGATCTTGCACAGAAGTTTCTCAAAATGGGAGTACCTCTCTCCCCTTCTGCCCTCTTCCAGATTGTATTCCAGATTCGAGTATCCGGTGGCAATAGCTGCCACCCGCTTCATATGCTCCGGGCTGATCGGCGCGCGTCCAAGATTGGTATGAAGAATCGTCCCGGTCCCATTGATCACCATGCGCATGTTCGGCGTATGCATGGCGGATACCGTCATCTCCACCCGCTCCGTAAGATGATCGATCCTGTGTCTTGCCTGTGCTTCCTCATCGCATTCGCCGATATATCTGCGAAGCTTGTCCATCTCTACGTGGATGGCCTCCATCACCGTCTCGCGGCTATAGTGCTCAATCATTGCCTGGATGGCCTCATCTTCCAGCAGCACGTCAACTTTAGGGATGCTGCGGTACAACATGTTCTTGTTCATCGTTCATATTTCCTTCCATCATCGTAACATTTTTATTCTCTAAACCTGGGGTGGCGTTTAAAACAGGCGGATCAGCTTATCGCTCTTTTGAGATACTTTTCCGATTACGGAAACCTCCGTATCCATTCCCGCCTTGGCAAAGTCTCGCATCATATCCTGGACGCTGGCAGATGGAACACTGATCAGCAGCCCTCCTGAGGTCTGCGGATCATAGAGCAGATCCAGATAGTGCTCCTCTACAGAGCCAGTCTCTACCTTTCCAATGGAATACCCTTTGTTTTTATAGGTCCCGGCAGGTACCAGCCCCATCTTCGCATAGTCTATCGCATCTGCAAAATATGCCACGTCCCTCACCTGTATCTCGAAGGTCACATCGCTGGCCGAAGCCATCTCCACGCAGTGTCCCAGCAGTCCAAATCCTGTAATATCCGTACAGGCGGACACATCATACTTTTCCACTACCTGCTTCGCCTTCTTATTCAGGGATGCCATAACCCTCTCGGCCTCTTCTATCGCCGATTTAGATGCCATCTCTGCCTTAATGGCAGTATTGACTACCCCGCTCCCAATCTGCTTGGTTAGCAGCAGGGCATCTCCAGGCCTGCACCCAAAATTCTTGAATATCTTATCCGGATGTACGAACCCGGACACGCATAGCCCATATTTTGGCTCGTCATCCTGCACGGAATGTCCGCCCACAAGGACCGCTCCGGCTTCTTTTACCTTATCCGCGCCCCCTGCCAGGATATCTCCCAGTATGGACGGATCCAGGCAATTGGGAAAGCCCACGATATTGAGGGCCACCGCCGGCTCGCCGCCCATAGCCCAGACATCGCTGAGCGAGTTGGCTGCCGCGATCTGTCCGAACATATAGGGATCATCTACGATCGGAGTAAAGAAGTCCACCGTCTGGATCATGGCAATCTCATCCGTAATCTTATAGATAGCCGCGTCATCGGAGGTTTCAATCCCCACGATCAAATTATCATCATGGAATTTTGGCAGCTTGCCCAGAACCTGGGCAAGGGTCTCGGGACCAATCTTAGCTGCTCATCCCGATGTCTTGCTAAGTGTAGTCAGTCTGACATCTGATTTCATCTTTTTTCATCCTCCTTGCGTCGTTTTCATCTTTTTACAGCAAAGAAGGCCAGCCACCTGCTATCACAGGAGCCCGGCCCTCCTCACAATTCGCCTTCTTGCATCTATCTGCTATGGCTTGATAATCTTGTCTGCGCCTGCCAACGTCTCGACAATACTGTACATGTTGGTAACAGAGCCAACCGCCAGCTTGTCCTTCAGCCCGTAATAGTCCAGGCAGGTCCCGCAAGTAAGAATCTCTACGCCCTGCGCTTCCAAAGACTTAAGATCCTCCAGGGAATCCGAGCCTTCCGTCGTCAGCATAGCGCCGCCGTTATAGAACAGCATCGTCTTTGGCAATTCATCCAGCTGCGTCACCGCAAAGATAAATCCTTTGATCAAAACTTTTCCTAACTCGTCATTTCCAGATCCCATACGGTCGGAAGATACTGCTACCACCATATTTCCTTTCCGGTCAGGAATACATGCCGGATCCTCCTGGGATGCGGCTTCCATAGCGCCATTCATCCGGATTACAACCTTGAATTCTTTGTCCCCCAATTTTTCTGAGGATACTTCTCCGCCTGCGCTTGCTGCCATCTTTGTCACATTCTGCACTGCAATCTCATTGTCGACCAGCACTTCTATCACTTCCGGCCCCGTAAGCGCCTGCATTGCCTTTTTAGTCTTAATAACCGGGATCGGGCAATTCTCTCCCATTGCGTTGACTGTAATCATAATATTCCGCCTTTCTTTTTCTGTTTCTTACCTTCAACACTTATAGATACATTCTATCATTGAAAGCGTAAAAGGTAAATGGTATTTTAGATTTTTGTTGCTCTTTTAGTTCCAATACATGGCATTTCCCTCCCGCGTAGTATGCGGGCTTCATCTGCCCTTTCCTGAACGCGTCAAGGAACCCTTCCATCGTATGAAACCTTTCAGGGAAGTAAGTTGCACATACGCCCACCTTCTCCGGCACATGGCAATCGCTGGAGCCCAATGTGAAAAGGCCCAGTTCTAAAGCGTACCTTGCCGCCTTCTGGCATGCCTCCACAGAAGTGCTTCCGTTTAGCACCTCCAGGCCATGAAGGCCTTTTACCTTGCGCAGATTCTCCTCTAGTCCCCGGTTGTTATTGCGGAAAGGATGCGCCGCAAAGCACACGCCTCCCTGGGCGTTTACCAGATCGATAAAGTCCTGGGCCGGGATTCTCTCTGTGGGATAATCTTCAATTCCAAACGCCACAATATCTCCTTGCAGGGAGTAGTACTCAATCCCGACGAAGATTGGGAATCCTGTATCTTTGGAATATTCTGCCGCATACTCCTTAAGCCCCATGCTGTCATGATCCGTGACGCAGATTCCCTCAAGTCCCTTCATCCGGGCAATCTGTACCATTTGATCAAGCGCAAGGAAACTGTCTTTGGAATATGTCATTTCATGCATATGCGTATCTATAAACATGGCCTGCTCTCCTTCTCTTAATTCCCATTATATAAACCCAGGCCCCCGGCTTCAAATAGAGTTTTTTTATATGTCCCTTGTTATATAGATATCGTCTATAAGTTTAATTTTTTACGCCAAATCCCCGATTTTACATAGCATATCCCGATCGGGACCGAGGATGCCGGGGCGATCATGCAGGCAAGGAATACTCCTGTAAGCCCCAGCGCCTGGTCAAGCAGGATTACCAGCACCACCCGGACCAGAATACAGTTAACAAAAGAACTAAGAAGTACAAACCAGGTATGCCCCGCGCCTAGCGCAAATCCATGATATATCATGAATATGGCATAGAATATCTGGCCGATCATCTCAATCCTGAGATTTTGAACCGCCACGGCCGCCACGTCTGCCTCCCGTGTGAAGAGTCTCACCAGGAGCGGCGCGCCAGCCTCTACAGCCACAATCAGCACCATCGATGCCAGCATGGTAATCTTCATGGCCTCATAGAGGATCTCCTTGGCGCGGCTATATTTGTCCGCTCCCAGCGTCTGCGCCACCATCGTGGAAGTAGCGCTGCTGATCGCCAAGGTAAAGAGCAGGCAGAAGTCCTTGATCTTCGCGGCAACGCCTCCCCCGGCGGAAGCCGCTACGCCATAATGGTTAATATACCTGGTGACAGTAAGCCAGGACAGGCCTGCAAGCGACATCTGAATCGCGCAGGGAATGCCAAGCGCCAGTATCCTCGCAAAACGCTTCAGCTGAATCTGCGGGTGACGGATGCATATGCCAAATACGTCTCTGCTCCTAAGCACGTGTACAAGAATCAGCACAAAAGAGATGCCCTGCGCGATAACAGTGGCAAGCCCTGCTCCTGCGGTTCCCATTTTCAATCCACCCACGAACAGAATATCCAGCACGATGTTCGCGCAGGTAGAAATGATGATGATCAGCATCGGCCGCCGGGAGTCCCCCACGCCTCGCACAGCTGCTACCAAAGCATTGTAGCCGAAGATAAACATCGTTCCTATCGTGCATATCCGCAGATAGGCCAGCGATTCCCCATATGCTGGCGCGCCCAGCGCCATAAGCATGGAAGAGGCGAAAGTCCTAAGAAGTATGGCTGTTGCCAGGGACAGAATCATAAAGCTATAGAAAAGCGTATTGGTGGTCTCTTTTCTGGCCTCTTCTTCCCGGGCGCCAAAGAACTGGCCAATCAGGATATTGCCGCCCTGAGACAGCCCGATCGCGATCTGGGTTACCAGCAGCATGACCTGGCTGGAATTATTGATGCCGGAGATTCCCCTGCTGCCAATAAAATGACCGGATATCAGAAGATCCGCCATGCTGTACAGAGACTGCATCAAATTCATGACCACAAGAGGAAGCGCATACTGTATCAAGGTCTGCCGCACCCTGCCTATAGTCAGGTCAAACGTCTTTTCCTCCACGCCTTTCATCGTCTTCCCTCCATTCTCATCCTTTGTAATAGGAAGATAAAACAAATCTGGGACAGGGCATAGAATGCCCCATCCCAGATTAGAATCGCTTGTTTTCTATTATAGCCTTTTTTCGAAATTGCCGTCTACATGGCATCCTTCCGTAAATATCATGAAGGCATTGGGGTCTATGCTATGGACGATCTGCTTGATCTGTCCCACCTCGTACTTGGATATCATTACAAATAAAATATAGGAAGTCTTATTGGTGTAGGCGCCTTCCCCGTCCCAGTTGGTGACGCCCCGGCCCGTCTGCTCAATAATGGCCCTGGAGATGCCCATCTTCTTGGTAAATATCATGACGCTGGTATTAATATTCTGGATATGTACTCTGTCAATAGCCATGGCTAGCACGGTAGTATAAATCAATGAATAGATGACAATCTCTATATTAAATAAGAACAGACAGATTGCATAGACGAATATATTCATCAATATATTAATCTTGCCTACGCTGATATTCGGATACTTCTTAGAGCAGCAAAGCCCTATAATATCCTGTCCGCCTCCGGAACTTCTTCCTCTTAGCACAAGCCCTGTTCCGGTTCCCGCAATGATTCCGCCAATGATGCAGGCTGTCAGATAATCCTCGATCAGCGGCACGGCTGGAATCGGCACGACTACAAGGAACATACTCTGCATGCCTACGGTAATGAGCGTCTTGATCGCGAATTCCTTCCCCAGTATCTTCAGTCCCATATAGAACAAAGGAATATTAATGATAAAGTATAAGATACCGGAAAGATCCACGCCCGATGGCACCGGCACATGCAGTACGCTGACTACGAATGTACGCATCAGCTGGGCAATTCCCATGAACCCTCCATTATATAATCCAAGCGGTATAATTATTAAGTTTACTCCCAAAGCGAACATCAGGCTGCCGCCCACCGCATAAGCCGCCTGCATAATCAATTGCTTCTTTTTTGCGTCTAACTTCTCTGCCATCTCCGTATCCCATTCCTCTTGAATAAATATTCATTAATAACCTTTCATCATTCTAGCATCTGCTATCTGGATTTACAATGATAATCTAAAATATAACAAAAAAGAATTTTAAAAAACCTGAGGGGTTACCTCAGGTCAGGCAGCACATGATTTTCCTGGCTGTTCCTATGTTTATTTGTACTAGTCTTTAACTCTTCGTGTTTTTCCAGGCAATCCTGGATTGCCTCATTCAGGGACAGCATCTTCTCATCCAATGTTGATACCATCTCCGCACACTCTCTTAATTCCCTGCTGATATATTCCGGCGCGTTTCCTTCAAACTTATAGTAGATCTTATGCTCCAGACTGGCCCAAAAGTCCATGGCTATGGTACGTATCTGTATCTCCACTTTCGTATCTACCACGCTGTCCGATAAGAAGATCGGCACGGATACCAGCATGTGATAACTCTTATAGCCGCTTTCCTTTGGATTCTTGATATAATCCTTGATGGACAGCACCTTAAGATCGCTCTGGTTGCCGATCATCTCGGCCAGCCTGTAGATATCGGATGTAAAGGAGCAGATTAAACGTACGCCGGCAATGTCATTGACATACTTAACCATGTTCTCGATCGATATCTCATAGCCATACTTTCTCAGTTTCTTTACAATACTTTCTGCCGTCTTTACTCTTGTCTTAATATGTTCAATCGGATTGTACTGATGTACATGCTGGAATTCGTCATTTAATATCTCAAGCTTGGTCCCCACTTCCTTAAGCGCGGAAGTATACAGGAACATAACTGTCTTCCAACTGTCCACATCCTCATAGTTCTTGATAGCATTCTCCATAATCAATTAGGTCTCTCCTCTCTTGCCGAAGAGTTAATTCCGTACTGTTATAGTATATCATATAGGACATGGCATTGTCATGGAATTCACATTTATTTAAGAAAGAGATTATATTTCGACAATTAGAACTCAATTCCTTCCCGCGCCAGTTTTCCCAGGTCGTAAGGGTGCTTAATCTTATGCATCTCCGTGGCATAATCCGCGATCTCTTTCATGCGGTCAGATACCTGATGCCCGGTCAGCACGATCTCCAGCCCCCGCGGCTTATGCTGAAGGAAGCTGATCAACTTCTCCTCGCTCAATACCTTTAGTCCCACCGCGCACAGGGCCTCGTCCATTACCAGCAGGTCAAACGGGCTGCAGAACTTGACGATCTCATCCAGCGCCTTATTGTTATAATGCAGAAGTTCTGCCTTCTCATCCCCGTTCATGCGGCTTACAAACTTCACCTGCTCTCTTCCCGGCAGGCAGGTAATATTCGAAATCTGTTCCAGTATCTTCCGCTCGTTGGAAGAGTTATCCTTTAGAAACTGGAAAAACAGCACACGAAATCCATGTCCGGCAGCCCTGACCGCCTGGCCTACGGCAGCCGTGGTCTTTCCCTTCCCGTCTCCAAAATATATATGTATTCTCCCTGTATCCATCATACTCTACATACCCGCCTTCATCTGTAGTCTCGCCTTTGGTCTTTGTAGGTTCCCCTGCCCCAGTCAAAAAAAGAGCAGCAAGAGTTATCTCTTACTGCCCATTATAATAGTTTCACGGAAGATTGTATAGTAATTCTTAAAACTCCAGCTTCATGTCGCCGAATTTGATCCACTGCTTCTTGCGCATGAACTCGGAGATGCCAAGGGTAACGATTGCCGGCAGGATGATCTGGATCAGCAGTATCTTGATCAGAACCACCATCCCAGGCTCTGTCTGGATCATCGTCTGCCAGGTCATGATCTGCCCCACCAGTCCCGCGGTACCCATGCCGGAACCTGTGGCATTGCTGGTCATATGCAGCACCATGGTTCCCACTGGTCCCAGTACGGCGCTTGATAATATAGCCGGCAGCCAGATCACAGGCTTCCTAACAATGTTCGGAACCTGCAGCATAGATGTGCCGATTCCCTGCGCCAAAAGGCCGCCGATCTTATTCTCCCTGTAGCTTGCCACAGCGAACCCGACCATGTTGCAACAGCACCCCACGGTCGCTGCACCGGCCGCAAGTCCGGACAGATTCAGGATGATTCCAAGCGCCGCGGAACTGATCGGCAACGTCAGGATCATTCCCATCAATACGGATACGATGATTCCCATCAGGAAAGGCTGCTGTTCCGTCCCCCAGTTGATCAAAGAGCCCAGCCATGCCATGAACCCTGAAATCGGAGGCCCAAGGAGCAGACCCACTGCCGCCCCTGACCCGATTGCTACAATCGGCGTGACCAGGATATCTACCTTCGTCTTCCCTGCTACCAGGTGACCGAAGAATATGCCCACATAGGCTGCGATAAACGCCCCAAGAGGCTCTCCTGGCCCAGCATATACCATGGTTCCCTCTACCAGAACCGTGCCAGCCAGAAGATTGCTTGCAAATGCGCCCACCATTCCGGCAGTTGCCGCCGATACCACGACCAGCGGCGGTTCTTTGAACTTATAAGCCACTGCCACGCCGATGCCGGCTCCCGTCAAAGAAGCCGCAACCTTCCCAATCACATAGATCATCCCGCCAACAGAACCTCCGAGCAGCGTTCCCACCTGCTGGATAATCGTGCCAATGATCAGAGTGGCAAATAACCCTTGCGCCATCGCGCTCAATCCCTCAATAAAAATCCGGTCTAATGCTTTTTTTAACTTTTCCATCTTTCCTCTCCTTGTAGTTTACATACAATTTTACAACTGTCTTGTCATACGAAGTCATTTGAAAAAGTTTATCATATTCCTCAAGTTAAATCAAGCAATGTTGATGATTTATTCCTGTTCCACTTCATGGTTCCTTAAGATTATTTATGATTAGATAATGATATCTTCATTTTTTCTTTAGTGCAGTGTCACACAATGGACACATTTAACTTATATACTGTAAATATCAAATGAAAGACGTTAACTTAAATTTATATAGATTGTTTTTTTCATTCCCTTTCCTCAAGATGCGGCGTAAAACCCGCATCTTTTTCCTTTTAATGCTTTACAGCGCATTCTAAAATGGATATACTTTTAGGTATTCATTAACTAAAGCGAGGTATGCATATGTTCCGATTATGGGGAAAAGAATTTAAAGACAACAGGATGCTTAGGGATACCGTCATCTGCGATGATACCGAGGACACCCGTACGCATAAAATATTCAACGCGCTGGATGCCATCTGCTATGAATTTGATTTGAGCAAGCCCATCTGGCTGGATTCCACCATCGAAGAATTTAAGAAACATGATAAGGCAAGATTTACACAGGATAATTTTGTGGATTCCATTGATTTTGATTACCTGGAAATCCATGTTATTGAGGAGTGAGGGGAATTGGGAATTGGTGGTGGCAGACGCCCGGAAGGGGCTGGGGGAATTTTTCCGACGCTTCGGCGCCTCCATCTCATGCACCGGGATGTAAGGCTTTGGGAGAGTCGTCCGCTGACTCCTCTCCCAAGGCCTAACATCGCGGGCATGGATATTCCGGACGCCTCCGCTTCCCTCCAAAATTCCCCCCAGCCCCTTCCGGGCTCCTCCACGCTATTGGCAATTCAGCGTGAGTGCGGCCACTACTATACACCTGACAATTAGCAACTCTAAGCCTGAAGTTCTAGGGCGTTTCGTATTCCCTATTTACTCATATTCACTTATATTCCTTATTTATATATATTCTCCGTTCACTCATATCCTCTATTGCATATATTCCACCTTTACTTAAATTCCTTATCTCCTCCTCAATACACAATCCCCCGCGCAACACCCACGCAGGAATTCCCTCTCGGGCGATATTCGGTAAGGCTTTACAGCAGCCAGGCCAGAGACAGCTGGAGGGGCGGCGTTCGGCATGTCGAATAAGCCCCGGACTTTGTTGCTGAAAAAACTGCCCAAACGTGGTATGGGAATTTTATCTCAAATAAAATTCCCAAGAGTCTCTGAGCCGCGAAATCCCTTCAGGATTTCACGGCGAATAGACTCGGTTGCCACGTTTGGACAGTTTTTGAAGTTACAAAGTCCAGGCGAAGAGAGTCAGGCCAAACGCCGCCCCTCCGGCTGCCTCTGGCCGTCCTCCATAAAGCCACGCCATATCGCCCAATAAATTCCCTTACTCGCTCCGTATCGCCGCCAGCGGGCTCAGCCTCATTGCCCTTAGCGATGGGAAGTATCCCGCGGCCACGCCTACCAGCATTGCGAATCCCATGGACAGGATCACCAGCCACCAGGGGATGTACGAGATATTTCCATCGATGCCCATTGCCGCTCCATTGCCGGTCAGGATATTGATGACAAAGGACATCAGGAAACTTAGGATATTTCCGATGACGCCGCCGATCAGGCCTATGAATGCCGCTTCTATCAGGAACATCTGCTTGATGTTCTTCAGGCTGCAGCCCAATACTTTGATGACGCCGATCTCTTTGGTCCGTTCATAGATGGACATCATCATCGTATTGGCAATTCCGATTGCCGCAACCAGAAGGGAGACTGCTCCGATTCCTCCGAGCACGGCCTGGACGATGGCGAACTGGCCTTTCATGCTGTCCAGATATTCGGCGTTGGTCTCCACATTGTACCCCATCTCCCGGACGATTCTGGCGACGCTGTCCACACTGTCTATGTCATCCACTTTTAACTGCGCGTAAGAGTAGCAGAATTCCTTGTATGGCTTGCCAGACTTTGTCGTCGGCTGCCCGGGGATCACCCTTCCGTTAAACTCTTTTTTCAGTATCTGCTTCAAGGTATCTAGATCGCAGAATATGTTATAGTAATTGGCATTGTATTCATCCGGGCTGCCTGCAACGATTCCGCTTGCCTTTGCCACATGCTTGGCTATGGTCTTGGGCTGGGCCTGCTTCCCGTCACCGCTGTCCGAACTGCCGGAGGCTTCGCCGCCGTTCTGGCTGCCCTGGCTATAATATCCTTCCTGATCCAGGATCAGGAATACAGAATCTTTCGCCAGATCGATATCCGGCAGCCTTCCGGTCTCATAATATCCTTTTCCCGAGCCTTTCTCATTGAACATGGTCAGGACTCCATTGCCGTATACCAGGTTCAAATGCCCGGAATTTGGCTTCGGCAGGGATCCTTCCGCCAGATTGATATTCCTTGCCTCCATGGCCTCCGGCGTCGTAGCCAGGAGCTGCCCGTTGCCCTCGTAGCCGCCCTTTAGCAGTACCACCGGCAGTTCATATACCGGCGATGCCAGGGTTACATGTTCCAGTTTTGACAGCCTGGCCAGCAGCTGATCATTAATATATTTGGTTGGCTGCTCTTCTTCCTTCCTAGAGGAAGAGTACATCATAGAGTTGCCTGCCTGCGCGCCGCTTACCTTAATGGTAGTCAGGCCGCCTGACTGCTCTACCTCGCGGTACAGGGACTGCTGCATTCCAAGTCCCAATGATATCATGACGACAATGGATGCTGTGCCGATGACCACTCCGAGGACGGTCAGGAAAGTACGGAGTTTGCGCCGTTTCAGGTTGCTAGTGCTCATCCTCAGAAGGTCCATCCAATTCATCCAGCAATCCCTCCTCTTCATTTAGCATCTGCTTTTTCTTCTTTTTTCTTATGATGACAACTGTCACGGCAATCCCTGCAATGATCACTACAGCGACTGCAATCGGCACTACCGGGACTTTGCCTTGCTCTTCTTCCGGGATTTCCATCATCGCGGCATCGTCCGCGCTCATCTCTGTCACTTCCAGCTGAAGATCTTTGGTGGTTGTAGAAACTTTTCCGGCCTCATCTTCGTAACCCAGCGTCATCGTAACCTTTGCCGGCCCATTAGTTGCCTTCTTGCCTTCCAGCATCGCGTCAATCGATGCCGTCGCGCCGGATTCTACATTTCCTACAAACACTTCTTCTTTCTTAATGCCGGCCCCTTCAAAGGTAGCCTTTACATTATATAGCTTGATGCGTCCCAGATTATAGAGGCTGCAGGAAACATTTCCTTCTTCTCCCACCGCGATGGCCTGCGGACTGATATCAAAATCGCTGAATTCAAACCTGGCATCCTGCTTGACTGGGATCGAGATGCTGGAAGCCGCTTCTATCTGGGCAGCATTGGCGTCTTCATACTTCATGCCCATGTCGATGCTGTAAGGCTTCTGAAGCAGGTCAGCCTTGGCGTTGAGCTGGATGGATATATCTGCCGTTCCATTGGCCGCGATTCCGTCCAGATAAATGGAACTCGCGCCGGATGTAGGAAGGAATGCGGGAGCCATGGTCTGCTCATCCTTTCCTTCCGTCGGAGCGTTCAGATTGAACAGCATATTGCTGACTTTGGTGGACTTGGAAGTATTCTTCAGATGAATAGTCAGCGTGAAGTCGCTCCCAGCACGCACCTCCGCAGGATCCGTGGTGAATCCGGTGACAATGACCCTTGGGACAGACCCGGAGCCTTCCGAGCCGCCGCCACTGAAGGACGCCCCGCCATTGCTGAATCCACCGGCCTCGATGCCCTCATCTCCTCCGGCGTAGACGGCCTGCGGCTGGTCAGAACCTCCGCCAGGCGTGCTGTCCTTCTTTTCCTCCGGCTTCGCCGTCGTATTCACGTAGAAATTCTGGGTTACCTTAGCCTCCTGATCATCGCCAATGTATCCTTTGAATACCAGCGTGTATCTGGCGGTAGGCACATCTTCTCTCTGGGTAAATTCAAATACCACTTCCTTCTGGGAGTTGGCCGGTATGCTGATGGCTGTGCGGTAACTTTGGAAATCCGTCTGAAATGGCCATGCATCCCCGGTATCTCCCAGTTCTGGCGCTATCACTACATTTCCCATATCCTGGCCGGTATGATTGGATACCACCAGCGTCCACTTCTGGGCCTTTCCCGCCTGATATACAGGCACCTTGTTGTCCTTGGATGCGATGGATAGTTCCGGCACTGCCGCCTCCGCCTTCTGGGCAGGCACCGCCGATACCGCCACCAGGGCCGCAATAAATACTCCTGATAGTATCTGTTTTAATTTTTTCATGTCTTACATATCCTCCCTCAATATTTTTTCCCGGTTCTCTTCTATCTTAAGAATCTTTCCATCCCGGATGTGGAAGATCCTGTCTGCGTAATTCGCCAGATGCTCGTCATGGGTTACCATAACCAGCGTCTTCTTCTGCTCCCTTACCACCTTCTGCATCAGTTCCATCACTTCCTCCGAAGTGTGGGAATCCAGATTCCCGGTTGGCTCATCGGCAAATATGATCTTCGGGTCCACCACCAGCGCCCTTGCTACGCCTACCCTCTGCTGCTGCCCGCCGGACATCTGGTTGGGCAGGTGCTTCTTATGCTTCTTTAAGTTGACCAGATCCAGCATCTTGTCAGCCTTCTTCAATCGGATATCCCTTGGAATCCCACGGAAGCTTAGAGGCAGCGCCACATTCTCCACCGCGTTCATAGTCCCCAGCAGATGGAAAGACTGGAAGATGAATCCTACGTTATCGCGTCGGAACCGCACCAGCTGGTCTTCGTTCAAGGTCTCAATGTGCTGCCCTGCGATCACTACGCTTCCCTTCGTGGGCTTCTCAAGGCCTGCCAGCATATTCAGCAAGGTAGACTTGCCTGAGCCGGACGTTCCGACGATCGCGCAGAATTCGCCCTCGCAGATATCGAAATTTACCCCGTCAAGCGCTCGGACAATCTCATCCCCTACCCGGTATAACTTATACAGATCTCTTACTTCTATTACTTTTCCCATAAGCCCCTCCTGTCATATGTGTTCTAAGTATACAGTAGAAATTGAAAAACTTTCAGTAGAAAATTATGAAATATTTCTTAATATTGCATTTCTGTGAAAAAAGTATTATAATATGTCTTGTGCAGATGTAGTTCATCGGTAGAATACCAGCTTCCCAAGCTGGGGAGGCGGGTTCGATTCCCGTCATCTGCTCTTTTCCAGGCTGGGAATACAATCGTTGTGTATTCTTAGCCTTTCTTAATACGATAGCCTATGAAGGAGCGGACATGATACCAACCATCGGATTATCCATAAAAGCATTAAAAAAAGAGCCTTTTTCAGGCTCTCACTGCGGCATGAGATATTACCTTAACGCGAAGGATGATATGCTGTATGCATACATCTATTCGGAACCCTGGTGCTTTGAGGCAACCCCGGATGACCAGAAGGAGCAGAAAGACTTTCCGTTTACCCAGGACGGCCTTAATGCGGCGGTGGACTGGCTCAATGCCATTTACGAAGAAAGACGCGTCCAATTCAATAAAGCAGAAAAAGACAAGATGAAGCATTTCCTTGGAAGATAAGAAAAGCGCCGGCGTATACCGGCGCTCTTATTATGCAACACTTTCCAGCACTTCTTCCGCAATATTGCGGGCATGGTCTGAAATACGCTCCAGACACACCAGGGTATCCAGAAATACGATCCCAGCCTCCGTATTGCACTGGTTGTTCGTCAGGCGCTTGATGTGCCTGCTTCGAAGCGTGATCTCCAGATCGTCTGCCTGGGTCTCTTTTTCAATCACCTTCAAAGCCTTTTCCTTACTCTTCTCTTCAAATGCCTCCAAGGCATATTTATAACTGTCAATACATACATCCAGCATTTCTTTTAACTGGGAACTTCCGATTTCGGAGAATGCTACCTTCTTTTCATAGAGCGTCTCCGCAAATTCAGAGATATTCTCACAGTAATCGCTGATACGTTCTATATCCGACACCAGTTGAAGAAGGTGTGCCACATCTTGATGCTCTTTCTCGCTGATCTGGAGAGCGCTTAGCTTGATCGCATAGTTGGTAATGCCCGCGCTAAGCTTATCCACCGTAGTCTCTTCTTCCTTCAGGAACTGGATATCCTCATCCTTGAGCGTAAAGAGAACCGTCTTGGCAACATCCAGAGAGTCCTTTACGATCTCGCCCATACGAGCCACTTCTCTGACGGTAGACTGAAGCGCAATGCTTGGCGTCTCCAGGATACGGTCGTCCAAAAGGACCTTGCTCTTGTCCCGGGTATCCTCCTCCACGCGCCCGATCTTCTTAGCCAGCTTGATAATCCAGCCGGATACCGGGAAGAGAAGCACCGTCGTGCCAATATTAAATGCCGTATGAACAATACTGATCTCCGTCTGCGTGATGATGCCAACGCCTGCCTCCGGATGGAGGACTTCAAAGTAGACGATAGCGATCACGCTGAATATAATCGTACCAATGATGTTAAACAGCAGATGCATCAACGCGGCCGTCTTGGCGTTCTTCTTCGCGCCAAGGCTTGACAGGATTGCAGTGATACAGGTACCGATATTCTGTCCCATGATAATGTAGATAGCAGCACTGAATGGCACCAGCCCTGCTGCTGCCAGACTCTGCAGAATACCCACGGAAGCCGAGGAACTCTGGATGATCGCCGTCACAAGGGCGCCTGCCAGGATTCCAAGAAGCGGGTTATTCCCCAGTGTAACAAAGATACTGCGGAATCCTTCTGATTCCTGCAGCGGCGCTACTGCCGATGACATAGTTGTAATACCAATAAATAACAAGCCAAAGCCTACGACGATGCTGGCGATCTCTTTGGATGAGCGTCTTTTCCCGGTCAGCATGATGATCACGCCCAGCATGACCGCGATCGGAGCCAGAGTGGCCGGACTTAGGAACTTGGCCCACTCGACAGAAGATACCAGCCATCCGGTTACAGTGGTACCTACATTCGCTCCCATAATGACGCCCATAGCCTGGGTCAGATTCATAATTCCCGCATTTACAAATCCCACGACCATGACCGTAGTGGCTGAGGAACTCTGGATAACCGCGGTGATCGCGGCTCCAAGCAGCACTCCCATCAGCTTATTCTTCGTCAGCACTTCCAGCAGGGATTTCATCTTATTGCCTGCCGCATTCTCGAGGCCCTGGGCCATGATCTGCATACCATAGATGAACATTCCAAGCCCGCCTACAAAAGGTATGATGATGTTTAAGTAATTCATTGGTTTCCTCCTAATGTACAAATAAACTCACTATTTCTACAATACCATTAACAAATAGAGAAAACAACCAGTTTTTTTACTTTTTCATCTTAGGATCAAATACCATGGATGCCAGGTAGCCGAATATCAGTGCCGCCGAGATTCCAACCGCGCTGGCTTTAAAGCCGCCCAGGAAGATTCCGATAAATCCTTCTTTCTCTACCGCTTCTTTGACGCCTTTCCATAAAAGATTCCCAAACCCGGTAAGCGGAACGCTTGCCCCGGCTCCGGCGAAGTCCTGGAACGGCTGGTACAGCTGCAAGGCTCCCAGAACGGCTCCGCCGCACACCAGAAGCACCATGATGCGTCCCGGCATCAGTTTCGTCCGATCCAGCAGGATCTGCACCAGAGCGCAGATCAATCCTCCGATCAAAAATGCTTTTAAATAATCCATACTTTTCTCCTTCCTGCTAGCAATGTTCCAGCACGATTCCATGGGCGATTCCCGGCACGCTGGCACCTTCGTTGAAGCTGACGGTGGACATCAGCGCTCCCGTGGGGACAAATAGGATCCGCTTCCATTCCCCCTTGATCAGTTTCGGAAGGATATAGGCCGACAGCGTAGTGGCCGCGCAGCCGCAGCCGCTTCCCCCCGCGTGGGTGTCCTGCGTCTGCTGGTCAAAGATGGTCATGCCGCAGTCCATATGGTTCTTCTTGATGTCATACCCTCTGCCTCTCATCAGATCGAACAGAATACTCTGACCTACATATCCCAGATCCCCGGTAATAATCCGGCTGTAATCTTCCGGCGCGTATCCAAAGTCTTCCAGGTTCTGGATGATGGTGTCGCAGGCTGCTGGCGCCATACAGGCTCCCATGTTCTGGGAATCCTTAAGACCATAGTCCACAATCTTGCCGATGGTGACTCCGGTTATCCTCACGTGGCTTCGCTTTTTTCCCAGTATAAAGGCCCCGCTTCCGGTCACCGTCCACTGTGCGGACAGCGGCCTCTGGTTCGCGTATCCAAGCGGAAAACGGAATTCCTTCTCCGCGCTTCCAAAATGGCTGGAAGTAACTGCCATCATATAATCCCCATAGTTTCCCGCAACGCTCATAGATGCGAGTGCCAGAGCTTCCCCTGCCGTAGAGCACGCCCCAAACAGTCCAAACATAGGGATTCCCAGCCCCTCTACTCCAATTGACGTGGCAATTCCTTGGCGCAGCAAGTCTCCGCCAAAGAGATATCTGATGTCTGCAGGCTCCAGATGCTCTTTCCCCATCGCCAGAAGGCACGCTTCCTTCTGCATAGTGCTCTCCGCCGCTTCCCAGGTGTCCTCGCCAAAGAGATCTTCGCTCTCTACCATATCGAACATCTTGCCCAGAGGTCCTTCTCCCTCCTTTTTTCCTACCACGGAAGCGCTGCTGATCAAAAATGGAGATTCCTCGAATTGAATGCTTTGCTGTCCTTTTATCATATTAAAATACCCCGCTTATCTTCAATATCCAGTAGCCAAGCCCCAGTAGCCAGCTGGTAAATATTCCATACAGGATGACCGGGCCTGCAATGGTAAAGATCTTGCAGCCGATGCCCATGACCTGTCCTTCTTTCTTGTATTCGATCGCTGGAGCGGCCACAGAGTTGGCGAATCCGGTAATGGGTACCAGCGCGCCGGCACCTCCCCATTTCGCTATCCCTGGGTAAATGTTAAACCCTGTCAGAAGGACGCTTAAAAGAACGAGTATCATGGAGGTCCATCCTCCGCTGATATCCTTATCAAGTCCTGATTTATCGCAGAAATTAAGGATTGCCTGTCCGATCACGCAGATGGCTCCGCCGGTCACAAAAGCCTTTGCCATATTGGCCGGAAGATTGTGGACCGGCGTCTTCTGTTTTACATAATTTTCGTATGCTTGCTGCTGTCTTTGCTTATCCAATTTTGTTTCCTCCATAATCATTTAATTCCTACCACCGGTTGAAGAAGAATATGAATGCTCCGATTCCTTTTCCCAGCGCCATTCCCAATATAATATAGGGAATGCAGCGAAGAAGCTTGATCCTGCGGATAAAGATCGGGAACAGATTCAATATCTCTGCCAGCGCCATGGACCAGCACCCTACGAAGATTCCCCCGAACAGGCCAAAGATTGGCACAAGCCACCCGCCATGGGGAATCGAGATCTGATAGATAAAAAATATGTTCCCCAGAATTCCTCCCAGGGCCACGCTGTCTTCATACAGAAGGATATGCTCTCCGGTATGGGTCCTGTCCGCAAAGTCGGATACAACGCCCAGCCCGATCACAAAGGAAAACAATCCCCCTGCAACCGCCACGCCGGCGCTAAGACCGATGATTGCCAGTAGTATTTGTGCTGCCCACATCCAGTTCTTTCTCCTTTCTGGAATATGTCTCTATCAGGGTCGTCTGGATATCATTCTCATATAAACGCATTTCCACTTCCATAGGAGTTGGGTCTACCGAAAACTTCTTTTTTCCAAAATGATTGAAAAATGTCAGTATTCCTATCGTAAGTCCAATACAGTAAGTCAGTTCCAGAATCGTAAATCCGCTGTTCGTCTTGCCAGTGACCAGTTCATAAATCTGTGAGAACATCTTGGTCGTCCCCACGTCATTGTTGAACGCCATAATGGAGAATGCCGCGCCGATAAAGCTGATGATCACCACGCCCACCACCTTCATCAGGTGCACGGCGCCTCCGGCAGTCTGCTGCTCCTCATAGGTAACGATAAAGTCTGCTTCTCCCATGCTCTGGACATCCATATTGGGAAACTGCTCATGGATGCATTCAATAACCCTCAGGATGGACACCGTGGTTCGATTCTGGTGCTTCTTATCCGTATGATGGAACTTTAAAAGCTTGATCGTATTCAGTTTTGGAACTACGGACGGATTCGCGCATTCCATAGTCACTACGTCGCCAAGGGTTACTTCCGCCTTGGTGACCTCTACATTTCTATCCGCCTTTATATATACGGTTTCGCTATTTGCCGCCATAACTACCCCCTGCTTTCCATACTGACTGTCACGAGCGTGCCCTCACTTACATGATTCCTGCTCTTGACATCGCCGAAATAATAGATAAATCCTATGATGATCGCGGCCGCTACGACGCAAATCAGGCACACCCTGAGTTTTTTCCTTGCCTCATCCATACTTTCCACCTTCTTTATTCCTTTTGTGGGTTAGTATGGATGGTTTCGGGAAAAATATACATGGCGTGCCTGTCATATTCGTTCTCTAAGATTTTTTAAAATTTTCTTTTCCATCCTGGATACCTGGACCTGGGATATGCCCAGTTCCCTGCCTACCTGGGTCTGGGTCTGGTTGGCAAAACACCTCAGATAGATCAGCTGCCTCTCGTCTTTGTCCAGATAATTCAGCAATTGCTGAAGCAGCATGTGATTCAGGATCTTGTCCTCTCCGCCTTCCTTCTCCGGCAGTTTGTCCATCAGGCGGATCTCCTGTCCTTCCTTCTGGTAGATCGGCTTATGGAGGGACTCGATATCGCCGCTGGCATCCAGTGCCATGGTTAGTTCCTCGCGCTCTACATTGAGGCTCTCTGCTATTTCAGTAATCGTAGGATCTCTGCCCCATTGCTCCTGCAGCCTTTCCTGGCACAGATATGCCTTGTATGCCAGTTCTTTCAGCGAACGGCTGACCTTGATCATCCCGTCGTCTCTCAGAAAGCGCTTGATCTCCCCGGATATCATCGGGACGGCATACGTAGAAAATTTCACGTCGTAAGACATGTCAAACTTGTCTATGGCCTTTAGAAGTCCGATGTTCCCGACCTGGAACAAATCTTCCGCCTCTACGCCCCTGTTATAGAATCTTTTTACAATGCACCATACAAGGCCTGCATTTTCCTCCACTAATCGTGCTCTTGCTTCTTCATCCCCGTCGTGAGACTTCTGAATTAAAGCGATTGTGTGGTCCATAGTCTACGTCCTTTTCCAATTGTTTTTTCCATCTTTACCGTTGTTCCTTTGCCCGGGACTGATTCCACTTCCAGCTTATCCATAAAGGCTTCCATAAAAGAGAATCCCATTCCCGACCGCTCCAATTCCGGCTTCGTGGTAAAAAGCGACTCCATCGCCTGCTTGACATCCTCGATTCCCTTCCCTTCATCTTCAATTTCAAGATAGAGGGTCTTGCCTTCTGTGCGGCAGCGGATATAGATGTTATGTACTTCGCTCTCATATCCATGGATGATGGCGTTGGTCACCGCCTCCGACACCGCCGTCTTTACATCCGATACCTCTTCCACCGTAGGATTAAGGGATGTCATAAAGGCCGCTACCGTCACCCTGGCAAAGGATTCATTGGATGAGCGGCTGTCAAAGATTAACTGCATTTCATTGGTATTCTCCATCTACTTCTCCTCCTCATATATCTGCATTATTTTTGTGACACCAGACATGGTCAATATCTTCTTCATTCTTTCATTCGCGTGCACCGCGCACACCTCTCCTCCCAGCATATAGATTCTTTTATAGCGCCCCATGATCACTCCGATTCCTGAACTGTCCATAAAATTTGTTTCCGCAAAATCAAAGATGACATAGCGGATGTGGTTGCGCTCGATCAGATGGTCCGACTCCTTTCTGATTTCTTCCGCATTGTGGTGGTCCAGTTCATGCGGAAGAAATACCGTCAGACAATTCTCCTGTACCTGATACTTCATATTCATCCTCCTTTTTATTTTGTCCTTTCGACGCAAAAAGGATATGCAATCCCAGATTGCATATCCTTCTCTTTCGTATCGTAGTTATTATTCTCCTGTACCGCTTTGTCCATCGTCCTGCCCGCCATCCTGCGCTTTGCCGGAATTCTGGGCATCCAGCGCCTGCTGGGCGGCCTCGGCCGCATCCGTTGACGGATAAGACTCTATAATCTTCTGGTATTTGACGTTTGCCTGGTCCTGGTCTCCTTTTTTCTCATAAGACTGTGCCAGAAGCAGCATGGCTGCCCCGTCATTATATCCTTCGTCCATCTTCATAACCTGTTCCAGGTTCGTGATAGCCGTATCATAGTTGGCTACTTCAAAGTTCTGCTGCGACGTTGCAAACAGGTTCGTGCACATCCGGGGGTATAAGTCCCCGGTAATCTCCTCGAATCGCTCTCTCCCCACAGTTCCCAGGGAATCCGGATTCACTTTCAGAAGTTCCTCCAGCATGGCCGCATCGCTCATATCATTCTTGTTGACATGGGCGCTGATATTCATGACAATCTCGTAACTCTCCTGTGTAGAGGCCGCAGTGGCCTGGGCGCTCTCGGTCTCCTCGCTGGTGGAGCGGTAATCTTCCAGTTCCTTCTTAAGGGCGCTGATCTGTGCCTTCTGTGTGGCGATCTGATCGCTGAATTCCACGGTCTGGCGGTTAATCTTATCCTGCCTGGAAGCCGTGATGGCCGGCATGATCAGAAACCACATGACTGCCACGCCTACCACCAGCCCGATCGCTATATTGACGATCGTATGAAGCCCCGCGTTATCCTTGTAACTGGAAGATACCGGCTGGATGATCGTCTCATTTCCTATATTATAGGTAACCGTCTGCTGCTCTTTTCCTTCTTTTTCTTTGATCTTGGCTGTCCTCGACTTGCGCACCTGATTCAGCTCATGCATATAGCGCAGCGTGATCTCGTCCGTCTTGTCCAGCTTATGGGCAATCCTGATGGATTGGCGGGCCTTGGAATACTGTTCCGTATCCAGATAAATCAAGGTCAGAAGCTGATAGGCCTTCACAAAGTTAGGGTGGATCGCCACCGCCTTCTTCAGCTGGATCACAGCCAGGTCCTCGCCGCCCTGCTGGCAGTAGCCGAGAGCCTGGTTAAACCGTTTGACTGCCTGGTTGATCGCCTCCAGCTCGCCCTGGGTCTCCTGAACCTTCTGAATATAGTAATTCGCTATATTTTCATGGGACTGGAAATTCTTGCTCAGAATCCATTCTACCAGCGCTTCTATCACATCGCCTCTGCCGTAATAGACGAGTCCAAGCAGATTCCTGGCAGCTATATTAGCCCTATTATATTGTAAGCTGCGCTTAAGCGATGCGACCGCTCCCGACAGATCCCGGATATTGGCCTTCTTCAATCCGTCGTTATACCAGTAGTTCGACTGGTACGCCAGTTTTGTTGTATAATCCATATACTACCCTCTGTACTCTTCTACTTGGTTTGTTCAATCATCTCACGTAAAATGTCCGTCATATCCGTCAAGTCTTCCTGATAGACAGCATCCTCTATATCTTCCACTTCCAGGCTCGGCTGGAATTTCTTCAATTCTTCTTCAAAATTAAGCATGGTAACCGCCTCCTGCCAGTAACTTCTTTACCATTCCTACAAGGTACAACGAGCCAAGACAAAAGATGTCGCCATCGTCCACCCGCTCGCTTTCCGCTTTTTCTAACGCTTCTTTCAGGCTCCCGGCTCTATACACCTTCTTCCTGGTATATTTCTTAAATAGGCGCTCCAGTTCTTCTGCCGGAACCCTTCTCTTGTCTTCAATCTCCGTGACGATATACGTGCTGGCATTCATATTCCTGCACAGGTATTCTATCATCTGCTCATATTTCTTATCCGACACGGCCGAAAAGATGATGACCGGACCTTCTCCTTCATCCGCGCCAAGCGCTTTTACGCTTTCTGCGAACGCCTCCACGGCTCCCGGATTGTGCGCTCCGTCGATGACAAGATGCGGGGCCACCCGTTCCATCCTGCCTTCCCAGTGCATAGATCCGATCGCATCCACCCAGCGGCTTTTATGGATCATCTCATCCTTGAGGAGATACTCGGCTGCCTCCAGGGCTATCTGGGCATTCATGACCTGATAGCATCCACAGATCGGCACTCGGTAGATAACATCTTTATCATACGCATTTGCCCGGGAAAATGCAATATATTTCCAGTTAACTTCTCGGATTTCGTACGCATTTTTCGAGATTTCTCTACAGGGCGCATGCATCTTTGCGGCTGTCTTTTGGATGACTTCGCAGGCCGAAGGATTGCTTGCGTCGAAAAAAACCGGAACGCCCGGCTTGATAATCCCGGCCTTTTCCGCCGCGATCTCTTCGATCGTATCTCCCAGGATATCTGTGTGGTCCAGGCTTATGGACGTGATCACCGCAAGCGCGGGATGCTCGATATAATTGGTGGCATCCAGCCTTCCGCCGATGCCGGTTTCCAGGATGATATATTCCACATCCGTCCTGGCAAATGCCGTCATCCCCATGCCAAGAAGGAATTCGAAATAAGAGGGATGATCCAATCCCTCTTCTTCCATCTGCCTTGCCATCCCCTGCACCTGGCCGAACGCTTCAAGGAATGCTTCATTGTCTATCTGTATATTGTCCATGCGAATCCGCTCATTGATGGATACCAGATGGGGGGAGGTAAAGAATCCGGTGTGCTTTCCTTCCGCCATCAGGATGGCCTGAAGATATGCGCACACCGATCCTTTTCCATTGGTTCCTGCCACATGAACGATCTTGCGGTCAGAGGCCGGATTCCCAAGCCTTCTTAAGAACTCCCTGACATGATCCAGGGAATGCTTCTTCGTAAACTTGGGAAGTTCCTCTATATATGCTACTGCCTCATCATATGTGAATCCTGCTGCCATCATCTTACTCGTCTCCATCCGTCTGCTCTACCCAGGACTTGGTCTTATCAGTTGCAGTTCCTTCCTGGAGGATCAGCTGCCCATCCTGGTAAATATATTCATCAGATGAACGGAAGATGGTATTGCTTGAGCCCACCTGGCTGACCACGATTACATCTCCGTTGACCAGTTCTGTCTCCGAGATGTCAATCCTTGTATTGTTCAAGAAACTGCTCTTTTGCTTTTCTCCGTTTACATAGACTTTGCTGGACTTCGTAAAGTTCTCTCCATACAGGCTATAGCCGCCATCCAGATGCGGCACCACGTTCTTCAGCGATACATCCTTGATGCCCATCACCATGTGGCCTTCCGTTATTGGCGGCTTGCCGTCGTATACGTACTGTTTTCCATACAGGATGTCATACTGCAGAAGTTCCAGGTCGGCCAGATAATTCTTGGTCTTTCTTCTCTCCTGGTGATAATTGAATACCGTTCCGGAATGAATATCCAGGCGGTCAAATACATCCGCCATGATCTGGTAGGACGGAACATTGCGGTCCTCTTTTGGAAGTCCGATGTTATCCCAGATTACATAATTCGTGTTGTAAAGATAACGCCCTTTCAGATCTTCCGCCTTCAGTCCCATAGTAGGAAGATGGTCTCCGTAGAATACGATGACGGAGGGCTCTCCCCGGTCTTCCACGGCTTTCACAAGATTCCCCGCGAACTGGTCCATCTCATAGACTTGGTTCACATAGTACTCCCACTTGTTCTTCGTTGCCTCGTCCTCGATCCCCTCCACCTGGATGGCGGGATTTTCAAGCACCTTTTCTTCCGGATAGTCGCCATGGCCCTGCACGCTGACGGCGAAGACAAAGTCTCTTCCATCCGTGGTATTCATAGAGTCCATCACATGCTGCACCAGAATATCATCTTTGGCCCATCCATTCTCCGTGGTCTGCAGAATGTTCATGAACTCCTTGCTGGTAAAACTGTCAAAGCCAATATTATTAAATACTCTTGCCCTGCTGTAGAAGTTTCCTCCGTTATTATGGAGCGCGTGGGTTCCATACCCAAGCGCTGCCAGGGCAGTCGCCGCGCTCTCGCTGGTCTGATCCTTAAGAACCGTCTTATAGGGATATTCTCCAGGCCCGAAATACCTCAGGTTCATGCCTGTCAGCACTTCGAATTCTGTATTTGCCGTGCCAGCTCCTACGGACGGCACCTTAAAGTAACCGGATGAATAATTCTTGTACATCTCATGCAGGTTTGGACATGCGTCCTGGGAAGTAGTAAAGAATTCGGCTTCATCCACGTCAAAGTAAGACTCCAGCTGAACGAAGATGATATTCGGAAGTTCTTCCTCTGTACGGCCCGTCTCATTCTTGGTGATCTCTCCGTTATTGCTGATCTTGGCAATCGTCTCTTTGCTATAGTCGTTCGGTTCCGTAATGCCTGTATTAAAAAGGCTTGCCATAAAGCAGTATGGAAGGCCATAGTCTTCATAGGCAAATGCAATATTTCCAAAATAGGTGGATACCACCCGCTTCTCTACCGCCAGGTCGGATGCGAAGCCATATGCCACGAAGCAGATGACGATGCCCACCAGGGCCCACACGCGGCGTATCTTTCCCTCATACTGGCCTCCCCGCTTCCACATGGAGATCACCCATATGATAACGGAGACGATGCCGATAATCAGGACGGTCAGTTCAAATCCATTAAAGTAGTTATTGATCAGGGTAAGTCCGTCTTTCGCTACCTTAAGATCCTGGGCGTTAAAAGGCGTAACCCGCTTCATAAGCATATATCCGTTTGCCACGCCCAGGACCATCCACAGCACGCTGATGATGATGCGGACGAATACCCTTCGCTTGAACAGATAGACGATGGAAAATGTGATGAATATCATAAAAGCATTGTACAAAAACACCATTGGCGTCCCTGTCATATAATTCCAGGCCTCGAACACCGAATGTCTGGATATCGCTTCTATGGCAAAATTAATGATACATGCCAGCAGCGCATGGAACACCAGGGAAAACCGGTTCATAAACGCATAGACCGGCTTCATCTTCCTGGCAAAGGCGCTGTTGCGGCGTTCCTCGATAATCCGGGCCCGCCGCTCCCTTCTTGCCTTCCATGCTGCCTTCACATCTTCTTTCTTCAGATTTTTCAGTTTATGAAACGCCCCTTTGATATCAGGCTTCTTAATATGGATTTTCTTCATAATATCCCCTTATGACTATTTTGCTTTTAGCCCCGCAAGCCTTTCTTTGACCTGCTCCATCATCTGTTTATATGTCTCGAGCTTGTCGCGTTCCTCCTGAACTTTTGCCTCCGGCGCCTTGCTTACGAATCGTTCATTGTTCAGCATTCCGGATGCACGGGCAATCTCTTTTTCAAGCCTTGCCTCTTCCTTGCTCAGGCGCTCGATCTCCTGCTCAAAATCAATCAGTTCTTCCAATGGCAGATATACGGTTGCGTCCGGCACTACGATAGATACCGCGTCATCCGCGATGCCCGTCTTATCATGCTGGAGAACCAGATCATTGACTGCTGCCATAGACTGGGCGGAATTCCTTAAGAATTCCAGTCCCGCGCAGAGCTGTTGATCCTCGCATACCACATAGGCGGTTGCCTTCCTGGAGTTCGGCACGTTCATCTCTGCACGCACGTTCCGGATTCCCCGGATAATCTCTTTGTAATGCTCTACAATAGTTTCCGCGATCGGATAGTTCCACTTCTCATCATACTTTGGCCATTCGGACATCATAAGAGACTCTTCTTCCGGCACCAGCTTGCCGTAGATCTCCTCTGATACGAACGGCATATATGGATGCAGAAGCTTCAGCGACTTCTTCAGCACTTCCCGCAGCGTCCACATCGCGTCATTGGCTGACTTCGGATCTTCCTCTGCATGATAGATACGGTATTTTGCAATCTCGATATACCAGTCGCAGAATTCGTCCCACATAAAATCATAGATTTTGGCCAGCGCGATTCCCAGTTCAAACTTATCCATATTCTCGGTTACGTCTTTTACCAGGTTATTGCACTTGGACATGATCCAGCGGTCTGCCGGGCGTAATTTGAAATCGGTCGGCTCCGTGATCTCCTTATCTTCTATATTCATCATAATGAAACGGGACGCATTCCATACCTTGTTGGCAAAGTTCCGGCTCGCCTCCACCCTTTCATTGTAGAAACGCATGTCATTGCCCGGCGCATTTCCGGTAATCAGAGTCATACGCAGGGCATCCGCGCCATACTGCTCGATAATTTCCAGCGGATCGATGCCGTTGCCCAATGACTTGCTCATCTTGCGGCCCTGGGAGTCTCTTACCAGGCCGTGGATAAATACGGTATGGAACGGAGATTTCCCGGTATGGGCATATCCGGAGAATACCATGCGGATTACCCAGAAAAAGATGATATCGTATCCGGTCACCAGAACATCCGTAGGATAGAAGTAATCCAGATCCTCTGTCTTCTCCGGCCATCCCAATGTTGAGAACGGCCACAGCGCAGAACTGAACCAGGTATCCAGGGTATCCTCATCCTGGGTAAAATGCGTGCATCCGCACTTCGGGCATTTCTCCGGCACGCCGCGGGATACGACGATCTCGCCGCACTCATCACAGTAGTAGGCCGGAATCCTGTGCCCCCACCAGATCTGCCTGGATATGCACCAGTCACGGATATTCTCAAGCCAATGCAGATAGATCTTATCAAAACGCTCTGGCACGAACTTAAGATCGCCATTCTTCACCGCCTCGATGGCCGGCTTCGCAAGTTCTTCCATCCTTACGAACCACTGCTGCTTAACCATTGGCTCTACCGTCGTATGACAGCGGTCGTGGGTACCTACATTATGGGAATGAGGAACTATTTTCACCAGGTAGCCTTGCTCTTCCAGTTCCTTAACCATTACCTTTCTTGCTTCATAACGTTCCATTCCGGCGTACTTGCCGCCATTTTCATTGATGGTGGCATCGTCATTCATCACATTGATCTCCGGAAGGTTATGGCGCTTGCCCACCTCGAAGTCGTTCGGGTCATGAGCCGGCGTGATCTTAACCGCTCCGGTACCAAATTCCTTGTCTACATAATAATCCGCTACGATCGGAATCTCCCGGTTCACCAGCGGAAGGATTGCTTTCTTTCCTACCAGGTCTTTGTAGCGTTCGTCATCCGGATGTACTGCGATCGCAGTATCGCCCAGCATCGTCTCGGGACGGGTGGTGGCAATTTCCAGATAGGCATCGCTGCCTACGATAGGATACTTGATGTGCCAGAAGTTTCCGTCCTGCTCTTCATGCTCTACCTCCGCATCCGAGAGAGAGGTCTTGCACACCGGGCACCAGTTGATGATCCTGGAGCCTCTGTAAATATATCCTTCTTCGTAAAGTTTGATGAATACTTCCTCTACTGCCTTGGAGCATCCCTCATCCATGGTAAAGCGCTCTCTGTCCCAGTCGCAGGATACGCCTAACTTCTTAAGCTGGCCCTCGATCGTACCTGCATATTCCTCTTTCCACTGCCAGGTCCGCTCCAGGAACTTCTCGCGTCCCAGTTCCTTCTTGTCAATTCCTTCTTCTTTCAACTGGTTGGTAACCTTTACTTCTGTAGAGATCGCCGCATGGTCTGTCCCAGGAACCCATAGCGCGTTGTATCCCTGCATCCTCTTATAACGGATCAGGATATCCTGCAGCGTATTGTCAAGCGCATGGCCCATATGCAGCTTGCCGGTAATATTCGGCGGCGGCATCACCGTAGTAAACGGCTTCCTGCTCCTGTCCACTTCGGCATGGAAATACTTGTTCTCACACCATTTCTCATATAACTTAGATTCAATCTCCTTTGGGTTGTAGGTTGTCTCTAACTTCTGACTCATAGTTTCCTCCTCATAAATCGTGTCTTACACATCTCTTCACAGTTTTTTCACATTTTACTGTAATGAAAACGCCCTTTACATTACGTAAAGGGCGATTGTAGTCGCGGTACCACCTTTATTATATAGAAGAAACTTCCTCTATACATCTCATCTTATTCTTTAACGGGAACGACTCCGGGACCATCTAGCACCATTCGGGAGCCCGTATGGATGTTCAACAGTCCGGCTCGGAAGCTACCTTCTGCATCTCTGTCTTCAAGCGCCTTTCAGCCTCCGGGCCACTCTCTCTTTCGAAAACGAACTTATGCATACTCCTCTTCTTCAATGCCTTTACGTATAAACTATTGAATATCATAGCCATCGAAAAGTATTTTGTCAAGGAGTTTAAGGAATTTTCAGAAAGTCTTAAGGGTTTGCCGCTACCTTGCGCGCTTTCTTGAAACTGCCATGATTCCAGCCCCTAATGCTGCCAATAATACCAGCAGGTATGCAACTGCATGCGACTCGTCTCCGGTCTTGACAGTTCCGCTTATTCCGTTCGCATTGCCTGTCCCGTTCGTATTGCCTGTTCCTGATGCGCCTGCTGCCTTGAATGTGCATTTTACCTCTTCGCTGGTTCCTGATGCGCTCAGTCCATTTTCATCCGTAATCGTTACTTTAACAGAATAGTTTCCACCCTCTGTCACTTTCAGCAGGGAATTTTCCTGATCCTTGATGACCTTGCCATCTTTGTACCATTCGTATTTGCACGGAACTCCCTTTAAATCATGGCTTACAACCGCTGTCAAGGTGATCGTCTCGCCAGCCTTGGCCTCAGTCTTGTCCGCCTTAATCGTAACCTCAGGAGTGTTCAATGTCCACTTGGCTGCAAGCGTAAGAGCCTCTTCCACCTTATCATCCGCCATGTTCCACTCCGTATCCGTTCCATACTTAAGCCATCCGGAATGTGTATAGCCTGTCCTGGACAGCCCTGGCACTTCTGCCGGATCGATTGCGCTGCCTGGCAGCACCCAGGTACTGTATACTATCGTATCAGACTTTCCGTCTGTAAAGTTTACCCGCAGCATATCCACCCACTCAAGGTTCTGGGGATTTGCCTTGTCCTGTATAAGGCCGATCGGGCTTGGATAGCTTGCAGCGGCTGATTTAAATGCGTTTAGATCCGGGGATACCCCTGCTGCATATCGAATTACATCTCTTCCGATTACATAGTTATTATCCGCGACAAGCACTGGCTGAGTCGGAGCAAATGCGCCTGTTACATCTATCACCGCGCCCTTATGCATGTTTTCACCAGCATCGTCTATATCCTGCAGATAGACTTCGCCGGAGATCGTCGGAGATCCGCTTAATCTTAACTCTGGAAATACGATATCATTTCCCCACCAGTCTCCTCTAAGCGCAATTGCTTCTCCATCGCCATCCCCAGCCGTGTTGCCAGAGAGTTCTCCGCCTTTGATCTCTATGCAGACGCCCAGCTTATCATAAGGCGCATCCGCAGCATCATCGCTTCTTGCATCCCAGGCCAAGATTGCTCCACCGTTGCCGCCCGCAGCATTTCCCTTAATAGCGCCGCTTGTCATTGCCAGCCTGGTAGTCAGGTCATAGGAAGAGTATGATCCATAACCGTCGTTGCCAATATAGATTCCGGCTCCGTTGCGGATTGATGTATTATTCTCAACGTCCGTGCCATTTAGATATACCTGTGCATTGATGATACAGATTCCGGCTCCATAATATGCGCTGTTGTTCTCAATGGTTCCACCATTCAGATTCACTGTCGCGCCGTCATGCGCGAAAATGCCACCGCCGCCTTCATTCGCATTCGTATTGCCTGTGATCGTTCCGCTCTCCATCGTAAACTTGGCCCCGTGCTCCACATCAAGCGCGCAAAAGCCGTTGTTCTTAAGCGTCGTGCCCTTGAACGTCAGCTGACCGCCATCATGAACCCAAAGTAACGGACTGGCCTCTGCTACCGCCGCATTGTCCTTGTTTCCATCCACGGTCACATTTTCAAATGTTATATTGTCGCTTCCGTCGATCTCAAAAAGATGCCTCAAGCCCATTGGCCTGCCGCTGTTGTCATAACTGGCATCTCGCACGATCGTTACGTTCTTTACCGTCATCTTGCTATTACTAATCTCTATCGCGCAAGATTCGCCGCATATGACGATGGTGCCGCCTTCTCCGGCCAATTCATAAGCCTTGGCAAATGTCCTTACTGCCTTGGTCTTGTCCGTGCCGTCATTGGCATCGTCTCCAGAGTTTGTATCCAGAAACGCTGCTGTCTGTGCTTTTGCAGACTTTAAGACAGCCTTATTCCCGACTGCGTTTCCCGCATCTGCATCCGCCTTCTTTTCCTCATCTTTTGCAGCCTCATCGGATACCCCTGAAGCATCTGCGGCAACCTCGCCTTCTGCTTTCGGCGCTTCCTGCTTAACTGCATCGCCTCCCTCATTTTCTTCTACATTGACCCCTTCTGAATTATCATTGTCATTCCCTTCTGCAAGAACACCGCCTGGCACCATCGTAAATGCCATAGAAAGGGATAGAAGAAGCACCAAAAGGCATTTCTTCACTTTACTCCTTTGCATTATAAATCCTCCTTTATTCTGTATTCCTATTATACAATAACAAAGTGTTACAATTTTTTGTCCATTTTTACCATAGTATCCCTATAATTACGGTTTTTTTGATTAATTTTGTTGATTTTCATGAAACAGAAATTTGGTTCTGTAATTGTGCAAATTTTCCAAATGTTTGTCGAATAATATATAGACCTGTCGAATATACCCATGGTACAATAATAGATAGGCAGCGAGCGTGCTGCCTGCTATACCAAGGAATGAATCATCAGGGAGGGATCAATTATGAAATGTCCACATTGCGGCGCAGACGTGACAGGCGATACCTGTGAATTCTGTGGCCAGAAAGTAATCGTAAAAGACCAGGGCAGCACGGCGAATCATACCGCCGCCGGAGGATATGCCGGGTATGACCCTAATAATCCAGGCGCCTGGACGCCATCAGGCCCGCCGCCGGAGAAATGGTATGAGAAGACCTGGGTCATCATACTCTTCTTAATCTTCTTATGGCCGATAGGGCTATTCTTAATGTGGCGTTATAAGAAGAACTGGGGAAAGGTGGCAAAGATCGTCATCACCGTCGTAGTGGCGCTCTGCGTGCTGTACTCCTGTACGTCGCCGGATAAGCCGGATACGGATAAGACAGCCGTACCTAAGACTACTACAGTCAAGGATACGGCTAAGGCTGAGCCAAAGAAGGACGAGCCGAAAGAAGAGATTGTAAAAGAACACTATGAACTTGACCTATCCGCAGGTAATTATACCGCTGGCAAGGATATTCCGATCGGAACCTATAATATTACAGCGACTTCCGGAACCGGAAATGTATCTTCTTCCAACATGTTCTCCGGCGGGCTCAATGAAGTCATGAGCCCGGACGATGACGGAATCTCCCAGCAGTCCTTTAATGGGCTTAAAATGAAGAAGGACGTAGTCCTTACGGTCGGCGGGGATGTCGTCATACATCTGGTCGCCGAGGATGCGCAGACAGGCACGGTCGAAGCAAGAGGCGAGGCTTCCGGAAGCCCGATAGACCTTCCGGCCGGGAACTACACGGCAGGCACGGAATTTCCTGCCGGCATCTACACCGTGATCGCCACAGGAGGCACCGGAAATGTATCTTCTTCTAATATGTTCGATGGCGGGCTCAACGAAGTCATGGGACAGGAAGGCTTTGGAGTTACCCAGTATAACAATGCCGTCTTCACCGAAGGCGTAACATTAACCGTATCAGGCACTTCCATCCAGCTGGTTCCTGTAGGAGAATAATAAGCATATGAAAATCAGCCCTCGCCTTTCACGTAATGTGAAAGGCGAGGGCTGTTGTTATGCTGCCTCTATCTACTATTAAAACTGTCTTGCGCGTCTTCTTAAGACAACCACGGTTCCAGCGCCTAATGCTGCTAACAGTACCACAAGGTACAGAATGCCTTGTGCTTCATCGCCGGTCTTAACCGAGCCATTCGTTCCGTTATTGCCTTTTCCATTGCTTCCATTTCCTGCATTGCCGGATGCTGATGCCTGGTCTGAGAATGTGCATTTTACTTCCTTGCTCATTCCTTCTGCTGTCAGGCCTTCCGCATCGGTAATCATAACCTTAACGGAATAATTTCCATTTTCTGTAACTTTTAATGTAGAGCCTGTCTCTCCCTTGATCTCTTTGCCGTCTTTATACCATACATAGGTACAAGGCAGTCCTTTGATGTCATGGCTGGCAATAGCCGTCAGCGTGATCGTCTCGCCTGGCTTTGCTTCTGTCTTATCAGCCTTGATGGTGACCTCAGGAGCATTCAGCTTCCAAACTGAAGTCAAAGTCATCTCATTGGTTACCACATCATTCGCCATATCCCATTTGTTTCCATCCGGGTCTGTCCAGCCGTCCAGCGTGTAGCCCTTGCTTGTCATCTCCGGGATGCTGGCCGGGTTGATAACGCTTCCTGGAGTTGCCATAATCTTCTCCTGAGAAGAATCTTTTCCTACAAGCCATATTGGAACCTCGTCTCCCCACTCAAGCACCTGAGAATTGGCCTCATCTCGTCTTATGCCCAGAGTATCCCATCCTGACACAAAAACGCTCAGATCAGGAGTAACACCGTCTACATATTTGATGATATCTCTTCCGACTATGCCATTGTCATCTGTCACTATGACCGGATCAGATGGCATGAACTCTCCTGTCACGTCTATCATCGCGCCCTTGTTAACATCCTTATGCTCCTGCAGATATACATCGCCAGAGATCGTCGGAGCGCCGCTCAGTCTTAAATTGGAATAACTTACATCGCCATTGTAATATCCTCTAAGCGCGATAGCGCTTCCATCCGATTCGGATGTATTATCTGAAATGGTTCCGCCGCTTATATCTATGATCACGCCACAGTCGTCTCCAGGAGCGCTAGCAGCGTCACTGCCTCTGCAATCCAAAGCCGAAATTGCTCCGCCAACCCGGCCGGCTGTATTATTCGTTATAGAGCCACCGGTCATTACGAGTTTGGCGCTATGCACATCTGTTGCAGATGACCCGCTATAATTGTCATTAACCATGTAGATCGCGCCGCCCTCTTTGGTTGTTGCCGTATTATTCTTAATCTCCGTTCCATTCAGGTATACTGTGCCGGTGCTGATATAGATTCCGCCACCCCCTATGGCACTATTTCCTTCTATGGTTCCTCCGTTCAGGTAAGCTACGCCGCCATCATTTACACGCATTCCTCCGCCGTATTCCCAGTCGCCGCTAGGATCATACTCGTTATTTCTGATGCTGCTGCTGCCTTCCATCGTAAATTTGCCGCCAGTACCACAGTCAACTCCCCAGCAGCCGTTATTCTCTATGATCGTATCGATGATCGTCAATTCGCTGAAAAAGCCAACGTAAACCAACGGACTATTTGTTGGCGCTACTTTAGCGTTCGCCTTGTTACCGTCTATGGTTACATTGGTAAACGTTACATTTCCCTCAATTTCGATAACTTCTGATCCCCAATCCATTTTGCTGGTATCATAATCATCATCCAGCTTGATCGTCACATCACTCAGATCGTGATTTACCCGGATCCAATAGGTAGTGTCGCAGATAATGATTGTTCCGCCTTTGCCTGCCAGTTCATATGCCTTGTCAAATGTTTTTACCGGCTTATCCTTTGACAATCCATCGTTGCTGTCGCTTGCTCCAGCGCTTATGGCATCATTCAGATAAATGGTGTTTCCTTCTGCTTTCGCTTCTATACTCTTGTCAGAATCCTGGTTCCCGGCATCCCCTACTGCCCTAAGCACGGCCTTATTCTGTACTTTCCCCTCATTGGAAGAATCCTTATTCTCCTCTTTAGAAGAATCCTTATTCTCCTCCTTAACGGCCTCCGATACCTTCTTATCCGTATCTTCTGCCTCTTTCTTGTCTTCTGCCTTATTTTGCCCCTCCCCTTGGGCATCTTCTACCTTAGGCTCTCCTGAGCCTTTTCCATCAATCTCTTCTGCGCGCACTCCGCTTGGCAGCATGGCTAACGACACAGTAAGAGAAAGAACAAGCGCCAGAAGGCATTTCTTGACCTTATTCCTCTGCATTTCTTTTCCTCCTGTTTCAGAAATTCCTCCAATTTTCAGACGAATTCCCTTAAATTTTATACTTCTATCAAATTTTACCAAATCGCTGAAACATTCTATATGTTTTTACCGAAACCGTACTGTTTTTACAGATTTTCAACAAGCGTAAAGAAAAAGCGGGCTTAAAAAAGCCCGCTGTAATCTGGATATCTTCACTATTTTATTGTCTTTAATACCAGCCTTAGTAGTTCCTCTGTGTCTATATCAGGATTCTCGCTTATGATATGATAGATTCCTTCTATCTCACCTGGCTTTTCTTCCAGATCCTCCGCGGTCTCCTCAAGACTCTTCCCCTTCTGGCATTTCTTCTGGATCAAGGAAATCAGTTTTAAAGCCTCGCCCTCGCTTCGGCCCTCGTTCCTTCCATCCATCTGGCCTTCTTCTCTCACTTGGCGCATATGCTTCTCTTCATCGTATTCATACAGGCTCGATCTGCCTGCCTCTTTTTTTAACGCAGCATCTGTCTCTAATACCATCCTTAATAATTCTTCCCTATCCCTGCTGGGATTTTCTCTCACGATATCATAGACCGCCTCTATCTCGCGTATCTCTTTTTCCAGATCCTCCGCGATTTCTTCAAGGCTCTTCCCCTTTTGGCACTTCTTCTGGATCTGGGTGATCAGTGCCAGAGCCTCGCCCTCGCTTCGGCCCTCGTTCCTTCCATCCATCTGGCCTTCTTCTCTCACCTGGCGCATATGCTTCTCTTCATCGTATTCGTATATGCTCACTTTGCTCGCCTCCGCTCTGTTTTTGCTTAGAAATTCCGACAGGATCCCTTCCGCGATGCATTCCGTCACCGCCCGCTCTACGGCCGCCGAGATCTCCATAACCCTCGCATAGCCGCGTACCCTCTGGGTGTACCTGGCATAGTCGGATAAGGTCCGGCAGGACTCCATCAGCTGCCGGTTCTTCCCTTCGTTGATGTTCAGCATGACCGCTTCCAGTTCCAGCGCCGGGGACTCCTCCGGTACCGTATAGGCATCCGACAGCCGCAGGATCCTCCTTTGCGTTCTGCCAAAGAGGCCCCGCCGGCACCTATCCTTAACGAAACCTCTTTGCTCTTTCATTTCCTGGGTACAAGCATTGAGATTTCTTCTTGACGCCTGACGGCTGATATGGAATCAGATGCGGCTGATGCCGCTTAGAATATCAGAAATATAATGCTCTGAAGTTATTTTAGCACAGACCTGAGGCCTGTGCCATAATAATTCCTTTGTTAATCTGTAATATTTTAAGTTTACTTTTGTTCCCCAAACTCTTATCATAGAAGTAACAGAAATAAAATTCATATTAAGGAGGCCCACTATGAAAATACTGGTAATAAACGGAAGCCCGCACCCGCACGGAACTACTTCTCTTTTAAGGGATGCCTTTGAAGAAGGCGCTAAAAGCAAGGGACACAGCATAACCACATTTCATGCTGGACAAGAGACGCTTCACTCCTGTCTTGGCTGCGACCATTGCCGCACGGCTGACGAAGGATGCGTATATAAGGATGGAATGGAGACGCTGAATCCGCTCCTGCTGGAAGCCGACTGCGTAGTCTTTGTAACGCCCCTGTATTATTTCGGGATGAGCAGCCAGTTAAAAATGGTGATCGACCGCTTCTACGCCAATAATGCGAAACTGCGCGAGCAGAATAAAAAGGCCGTTCTTCTGGCCGCCTGCGGAGACGCGGACGAGTGGACGCTGGATGCCCTGGATCATCATTATCATGCATTGTGCCATTATCTGCGCTGGGAGAACGCAGGCGAAATCAATGCCATCGGAATGTACACGCCGGATGACTTAAAAGGCAGCGATTACATAGAAAAGGCCAGAGCACTTGGAAGTTCCCTGGCTTAACTTCCTATTAGATCAGGCTAAGACTCTTCATCACATACAGCCATCCAGTTAAGGTAAATGCGCTGAACAGGGTCGTCAGCATGACCACGCTGGAAGACAGCACGCCCTCATGCCCCATATTCCTGGCCATGACAAAGCAGCTGACCGTGGTGGCTGAGCCCAGCATTACCAGAATCGCCACCAGTTCCTCCTGCCGGAATCCCATCTGGGCGGCAAGCGGCAGAAAGATGGCGGCAAACCCTACCAGCTTGATCAATGTGGCGGCCACTGCCGGCTTCACCTTGGCAAACGCTTTGCGGATGTCGAACGTGGCCCCCATCGCCATGAGTCCCATAGGCGTAGCTACTCCTGCCACACTATTTACCGTCTTCTCCATAATGTTGGGCATTGGTATGCGAAGCGCTGACCAGGCTAATCCAGCCACGATACCGATAATAATCGGGTTCTTGATAATCCCTATCAGCGTCCTCTTTACAACATGCCGATCCAGCCCATTCTGGCCCGGCCGAAATAAGGACAGCACCAGTACAGCCATCATATTGTAAAGCGGCACGCTTCCAATGATCATTAGCGGAGCCATGCCTGCCGTCCCGTAAATATTCTGGATAAACGCAATTCCCAGAAGCGCCGCGCTGCTTCGGTAGGAAGACTGGATAAATTCTCCTTGTATGGACTTATCCTTCCAAAGAAATGAGACTGCCGTAGAAATGGCGATGCTTATCACCGTTGCTCCAAAACAGAACAGCACGAACTTCATATTCCATACTTCTTCAAAGTCCACCGTTGCCAGGTCACTGAATACCAGCACCGGCAGTGGTATCAGGAACACGAATTTATTCATCTCGTCCGCAAGCGTATCGCTGATAAATCCGATTTTCTTAAAAAAAGCCCCAATATCATCATCAGGAACACCGGGACTGTTGCATTCAGACTAAAAACTAGATTTTCCATTTGCTGCATGATTCCCTTCCAGACAGGCATATTCCTGCCTGCATTTTATCCCTTCTATTTTGCAACATGCAGTCAGCATCTGTCAATGATTCTGATTATTTCTTTTTTAATTCCATCCTATCCTTTTGCCTCCTTGATTCGTTATATATAATAGAATAAGATAAACGTTTTGAAGTTCTAGTATCAGGAAAGGAGGACTATGTGGATGCCGATTTTCTTTTAATCAGAAAAATGAAGCAAGGGGAAGATGACGCCTGCGATTTATTTGTTCAAAAATATTATCCGGATATTCTAACTTATTGTAGTCATCACTGTCCTGATAAAGGATATGCCGAAGACTTGGCGCAAGAGACTTTTTTGAGATTTTTCGCGAATCTGTCATCCTATCATTATAAAGGGAAGACAAAAAATTACTTATACACGATCGCCTCTAACCTGTGTAAAGACTATCTGAAAAAGCGAAAAGATATGCCGGTTGATGAAGCCAGGCCAAACGATGAGGCCGGCCCGGACGAGCCCCAGATGGCGGAGGTCATAAATAGGCTTACTCTAGAATGGGCGCTGAGGCAATTGCCGGATGAATTGCTTGAGGTGATTATCTTTTATTATTTCCAGGAACTTAAACTTAGGGAAATTGCCGGGATATTGCATATCAGTCTCCCATTAGTGAAGTATCGGCTCAGACAGGCAAAGATACAGTTAGAAAAACTTCTGGGAAAGGAGGACGAACATGAATCTGGAAGAAAGACTTAAAAACTATAAAAATATGACGCTGATGGAACCGCAGGCCGAAAAAGTGCAGGAAGTCATCCATAAATCAAAAGAAGCCTTTTATACGTCAGAAGAAGGAAATGATTTATCTTATTTTGAGTTCTTACGGATACAGCTCAGAGTGATACAGAAAAGATGGTGGATCCTTCAATTTGTTCTGCTACTAATATTATGGTTCGTGCTGATGGCTGAATGGGAGGCGGTCTATATCCAAAGAAGCATGGGAGTCATAGCATCCTTATTTGTGATTCTCATTATCCCTGAATTATGGAAAAACAGGACATTCCAATGTATGGAAATAGAAGCATCCTCTTATTACTCTCTCAGACAGGTCTATGCCGCCCGCATGCTGCTGTTCGGCATTACAGACCTTGCCTTGCTAACCATATTCTGCGGATCTGCTTCTATTGGACTGCATTTTAAACTGATGGAATTAATGATTCAATTCTTATTTCCGTTAAGCGTAACTGCCTGCATTTGTTTCGGAATACTGTGCAGCAGATATTCCTTCAGTGAAACAGTAGCCATCTCCTTGTGCATTCTATGGAGCGCAGTGTGGATGTTCATGATCTTAAATGAAAATGTGTATAGACGGATCACAGTCCCTATATGGCTTTTATTATTGGGATTTGCGGTGATTTTTCTGGCTGCTTCCGTCTATCGTACGCTAAAGTACTGTAATCGATATTGGGAGGTGCCCTTTGATGAAATTAAAGTTTGAGAATTTAACAAAAGAGTTTGGAGATTTTACCGCCGTAGACCATCTGAGCCTTACTATGACTAACGGCGTCTACGGGCTGCTGGGCGTAAATGGAGCCGGTAAAACTACCCTCATGCGGATGCTGTGTACCTTGCTCAAGCCCACAAGCGGAACCATTACTTGTAATGGCAGAGATATCTTTGAAATGGACGGCGATTACCGGAAACTGCTAGGCTATCTGCCACAGGAATTTGGATTCTATCCGGAATTCACGGTTCAGGAGTATCTTCTTTATATTGCGGCGTTAAAAGGGATACGGCCAGTTGTCGCCAGGAGGCGGGTTAAGGAACTGATCGCCAAAGTTGGACTTACCAAAGCGGCAGGCAAAAAGATGAAAAAATTATCCGGCGGAATGAAGCGCAGGGCCGGAATCGCGCAGGCTATGCTAAACAATCCGAAAATCCTGGTGCTTGACGAGCCCACGGCAGGGCTTGATCCGAATGAAAGGATTCGTTTCCGCAATCTCATCAGCGAACTATCCGAAGAACGCCTGGTACTGTTATCTACCCACATTGTTTCCGATATCGAATATATCGCAAACGAAATCTGGCTAATGAAGGACGGGAAACTTATGCACAAGGGCAGCGCGGATCAAATCATTAGTTCCATGCCTCAAGACGTTTGGGAGTGTCTTGTGGACAAGAGCATGGTGTCCGCTTTCATCAAAAAATATAAAATATCAAATATGAAATCCGAACCGCATGGCGTCGAGCTGAGGATCATATCCAGCGAGAAACCCTGCGCAAGCGCCAGGCATGTGGAAGCGTCATTGGAGGATGTCTTTTTATACTATTTTGGGGAAAAGGCGGGTGATGAAGATGCTGCGGTATGAATGGAAGAAAGTCTTCTCCAAATTTAAGAATAGAATGACCGTCCTTCTTTTGCTGGTCATACTCATCATAACCAGTATTCTGACGATAAACCGGGTTGAGTATGTCGACGGGAGCGGAAATCATTCCAGCGGTATTTCTGCCGCAAGAAAACTCCGGGCAGAAAAAAACAAGTGGGAAGGTTATCTTACAGAAGAGGTATTCCAGGAAGTCGTCAAAACGAATGCAAAAATATCGAATTCGCAAGCAGCGCTGTCGCAAGATATTGATGAACAGAATAAAGAATATGCAAAGAAGCAGGGGTTCCAAGGTATTGCGGATCTGATCAATAATGCATTCAGCGAATGGAGAGATTACAATTATTATGCGATTGACACCGTCTCCGCAGAAGACGCAAAACAAGTCTACGATAAAAGAATTTCGAATTTAAAAGAATGGCTTGATTCGGAAGAAGAAACATTTACAGAGGGGCAAAAGAATTATTTAATCCACCAATATGAAAGCCTTAAGACTCCGTTTTATTATAAATACGTAGATGGATGGAGCGCATTGCTGCAGAACATATCAACCTTTATACTAATTCTGGCATTGATTATAGGCTTTCTGGTGTCCGGCATATTCTCAGACGAGTTCCAGGCAAAAGCGGATTCGATTTTTTTCTCATCAAAATTAGGAAGAAATAAAGCAATTCTATCCAAAATGGGTGCTGGATTTTTGATTACTTCCGTTTTTTACATTGTGTTCGTACTTCTATATACTTTTATTGTACTATGGGCATTAGGCGCAGATGGAGCAAATTGTCCCATCCAGCTGGATCTGTGGAGAAGCATCTACAACATAACCTTTTTCCAGGCCTATCTTCTCATTGCAGCAGGCGGCTATATAGGTACTTTATTTGCCTCCACGCTTTCTATGCTTGTATCCGCGGCAGCACGTTCTACTGCGACAGCAATTATCGTGCCTTTTATTCTATTGTGCGCCTTTCCTTTTTTTGAGCAGGATCATTACATTGCCTCAGATCTGCTCGTTCTTCCCGGACCAGCTGCTAGAGGTATATATCTCCATCAAAGACTTCGCACTGGTGGAAATAGGCGGCAAGGTAATGGATATCGCAGGGGTAATCCTTCCCGCTTATCTTGCTGCCTGCCTGTTGCTCCAGCCTGTATTGTATCGTATTTATAAAAAAGCGGAAGTACGATAATCCGAATCGATCCTGGCTTTACTGTAATAACTTTTTATAGATGTTATAATCCTCTTCTTTAAACACATTGAAGATCACCCGTTCCAGTTTGGAGGAAGACAGGTAGCGGTCCACCGTCTCTACGGCGATCTGGGCCGCCAGCTTGTTGGGAAAATGAAATTCTCCAGTGGAGATGCAGCAGAACGCGATGGACTTAAGCCCTTCCTTCTCTGCCAGCTTCATGCAGTTTAAATAGCAGGACTTGAGTTCCTCTTTCTGCCTCTGCGTCACCTCCAGCCCCACGATCGGGCCTACCGTATGAATTACATGGCTGGCTGGCAGATTGTATCCCTGCGTGATCTTGGCTTTTCCCGTGGGCTCTTCATGGCCCTGCTCTTCCATCATCCTGGCGCATTCGTTCCGAAGCTGTATCCCCGCCGCCGAATGGATGGCATTGTCAATACAGCCGTGGCAGGGCACAAAACATCCAAGCATCTGGCTGTTGGCGGCATTGACGATAGCATCCGCACGAAGTCTGGTAATATCCCCTCTCCAGAGGGAGATCCTGTCCATATTCTTGATTCCAATGCAAGTATAAATGTCTCCAATGACCGGGATATCCGCATAATCCACAATACCTTTTTCTTCTGCCTCTTCTGTCAGGAACTCGTCCTGCCTTGCCAGGAACTCTTCCGAAGCTTCCCCTGGCCATCGCACATTCATAAGGCTTCTTAGAAGCCGGCGCTTCTCATCGTAATTTACAGGCTCTCTGATGGACGCATATCCGTCATTTTCATTTCTCAAATACCGAATCAGGCTATCTACTCTCTCTTCTCTTGTCATAGGCTCCTCCTAGTCCTGCAAGTATCCGGCAATCACCGAATACGCCCGATAAAGTTCCTCGTAGGTTGTCCGGCAGTTGGCCGGGCTGGTGGATGGAAGTCCGATTGCCTCCATCCCCGTCTTAGGGTAGCAATATCTCTTATACAGCTGGGCTGCCTTAGTTCCCGTCGTGAAAATGGCACGGATATCCGCATGGTCAAGAATTCTCTTCATGTCATTGGCCTTCGGGTTGCGGATACTGCCGTCATCCGCTCCTTTGATCTCGCATCCGGCCAGCACGTCCCAGACAGCGATCCGGTTTCGCAGCGCAAAACTGATCTTCTCCTCCTTTGTCAGTGGAAGTCCCTCGCCGCATACGTCCGATATTACCTTCCAGAAACGGTTCCTGGGATGTCCGTAGTAGAATCCCACCTCCCTTGACTTCGGAGAGGGCATGGTTCCCAGCATAAGAATCCGCGACTCCTGATCATAGATTGGCTGGAAGTTATGAGTAATATATTCTGGCTCCATCTTATCACGCTCCTTTATTCAGACGCAAGCATCTGGTAGATACGCTCCGCGTCCGATACAATCTGCCCGGGGAATCCCACATATTCCAGCAGGCGTATGGCATTCGTCTTTTCATTGATTCCCTTGTGTATCTTATAATCAAATACAATGTCTTCCTCCCCCTCCTGCTCGCAGAAATAATAATGCTCATACTCCCGGTCAAGCAGATCTACTAATTCCATGTCATGGGAGGCCACCAGCACCAGGCAGTTCCGCTCCTCTAAGTACCGCAGGATTGCCGCGGAGGCCGCAATCCGCTCCTTCGTGTTGGTTCCCCGAAGGATCTCGTCTATCGCGCAGACCACCAGTTCATTTTCCTGCATATATCCAAGCATTCGGTTCAGCGACCGGATCTCCTTCATGTAATAACTTTCTCCTTCCATCAGGCTGTCCTTCACAGCCATGGATGTGGCTACGTAGGCGTGAGGAATCTCTGCGATGCCTGCCATGCAGGTATGGATGGTCTGGGCCAGGATGCAGTTTACCGTCACTGCCTTGATGAAGGTGGATTTGCCGGATGCATTCGAGCCTGTTACGATGCTGTTCCTATCCATCACGACATCATTTAAGACTGGCTCATTCAGCAGAGGATGGTACAGCCCCTCCAGATGAATGCAGGCATCCTGGCTGAACTTTGGCAGGCAGTAATGCGGCAGGCTTTTTCGGAATGACACCACGCTGATCAGGGCATCCAGTTCCCCCACAAGGCGGTATACCTTCTTAAAATGCTCCATCTTCCGCTTCAACTGCCTTATGGCCTGGTTATACATGGTAAAATCAATGAGCGTGGCTCCCGTGAGGTAAGTTGCGAATAGTTCCATCGCGTCTCCCCGCATCCCGGCCTGTCTGCGCACCGTGGCCTTTCGAAGCCGCTTCTCTGTCTCGCCAAGCTGCGCCACATGCGCCGATATCTCGCCAAATCGATTCTCATAACCGCCGCTGGTTCCTTTTGTCAACTCTCGCCCCGTATAGATCAGCCCCCGGACGCTCTCCATCAGTTCCAGGTGAATCTCATACTTCTGCTTCATAACCGCATAAATGCACAGATTACATATGAATATCATGCCAAATGCCGTCATTCCATATACATTTCTAAGAATGACCGCCCCAGCCAGAGAGAGGAAAAGAAGCGCCTGCATTAGCCGGTAGAACCAGCCATGGCCAATCTGGAAATCCTCGATCTCATTCAGGACTTGCGGCAGATAATAACTGCTGTCCCTTTTTCCGAGCGCCATCAGTTTGACCTGAACTTCTTCCCTTTCCCTCTCGTTCTCTTCCAGGTAGCACATCTTCTCTTCTATCTTCTCGAGCGAAGCCGTATCCTGGGATACGTCCCTTAACAGCGCATAGAGGTACTGCTCCCCCGCAAAAGACTGGCATTGGTTCATGCGCTCGTAGATCCGGCTCATATCCAGATCGCCCCACGTAAGGTCATCCAGAGGATGCAAGGCCTCCTCCCTGACCGCGTTCCAGTACATGGATATCTCTTTATAATCAAAATCTGCTGGATCTGGCTCTTGTCCAAATTTCTTCCTGACAATCCGATAGGCTCTCCTTATCCTCTCCCGTCTTGCATACACGCTTCCGACAATGAATACGCAGATCAGGCCCGCGATCACAATGGCCGACTCCATAGGCAGTCCTCCTTATTATGCTTATTGGATACATCTTACCACGAAACCGCTTTTTTTGCCATGCAAAGACTGAAAAGGCAGAGCGTGCGCTCTGCCTTTTCAGTCCTATTTTGATTCATTTACAAAATCCGTAATGTCAAACCAGGAATCCGGGTTTTCCGGCGGATTCGCCGGAGGCTCTTTGCCATTATGGCTGGTAAGGAGATAGTACCTTCCGCCATACCGAATAATATTTCCCTCTTCCGGCACGCATCCCGGCGCCCATTCTGATTTATTGGAATGTTTGATATCCGCTTCCGTATACAGCCTGCTGCCGTCAACCCTGTAGCAATATCCATTCTTACTTTCCGAGTTACAGTAAGCGTTCAGATTTCCTTTGAATTCGTTGGCATCCATCTCCCTGTCAACCGGGATAATGTAGTAGACGCCATCTTCCTCGTAGATTCCCTTGGGAACCTTGACCTTCTCTCCACTGTTCTTTGCTTCTTCGCGCAGTTCTTCAAAGGAAGGGCTATTGGCCTCGAATGAAATATTATCGTCCTTATCAACGGTAATAAATCCTTCTTCCTTCTTATCATCATCGTCGCCTCCCGGCGTGTCCGGGTCCGGCACTTCGCCGCCTCCGCCGCCCTCGCTGTCATCCTTGATCTTATCAAAATCCTGATCCGTCACGAAGTTGTAGCACTCCACATATCTGGTGGAATGGAAGGTTCCATAGCCGCCGCCTGTCAGATCCATATCTACCCGGATCACATTCTCAGGATACAGGGATTGGTCTGCACGGGCAAACTTAAGGCTGCTGATCTTAAATCCCATGTACACGCCTTCATCAAAGCTCCAGTCCACCTCCTTGTAAACCGTCTCTTTAGTCGAAGTTCCCGTCTCGTTTTCCACATCATACATAACCGGATAGTAGTGGATCACCATCTTCTGATCCTTGCTGGTAATATAGATGTGGCTTCCCGTGCGGTCGTACAGGTCGATGGTCGCGCCTGCGTCCTTAATCCACAGCGTGACTCCGTCATTGTCCTCCCCTGCCTCTTCATACTGCACGCCTACCTGTGCCCCTTCTATCTCTCCTGTAATCTTTTCCAGCAGGGTATCGGATACCTGGCGGGCATTATTCAGTCCTCTGACTTGATGATATACTTTGATGGATGTGGAGATAATCTGGCAGGTTCCCGCGGCAAACAAGCCGATCAAGGCAAAGGTAATCACAAGTTCCACCAAAGTGGCGCCCTTCCTGCCTCTAAGCAGGCTTCTTAAAGTATGCAATTGTCTTTTTCTGCCATTCTTATGCCCCATCATATCAACTGCTCCTGTTTTTAATCGATCTGTTTCTAATCGGTCTCTTCCTCTGGACCGTCCTCTGGTTCTTCCGGCTCTACATAGACAGTATATCTGCTCATCTTCGTACCGCCCGCGTCATCATACTTTTGTATCTTCCCTTTCGGAAGCGCGATGGTCAGATCCCTGACCTTCGTATTATTAGTACTTGTCTTTTCCTTGTCCAGTACCAGGGAAATGTCCTCGCTTACAACTTTGCGTTTCTTTCTCTCTTCTGTCTGGTAGTACTTCTCGTCAAATGCCTCAGTCTTTTCAATCGTTGACTTGGAACGGTTCAAAAGGCTGATGGAGGTGGTCACGACCTTGGTAAACATCGCCATCAGCAGCATGACGATCAGAAAAGCGATCATAACCTCTACCATGGAAGTTCCGGCATTGCGCCATCTTCTGTCCTGCTTCTTCTTTCTCATGCCAGTCCCTCCTTCCTATTCTCTCTGGGCCAGCGAGAATGTCCACTTCTCGCCAGTCTGGATCAGGTGCTTCCCATCCAGCATCTCTTCCCCCGCTCCCCCATAGTTTGCCGGGTTTTCATCGATGGTCAGTTCATAGGTGGAGGTAATGATGCTCTTTAACTTTCCTTTCTGGCAAGTCACTTGAACGACAAAGGAGGTGTCCTCCTTTTCCGCGTCGTTCTCGCCTTCCCAGTACATTTTCACGGAAATATCATCTAAGGCATCCGCTACCGCTTCTTTTCCTGTCCCGGTATTAATGTCAAAGTACCGGTACGCATATGCCGCCGTGTGGCCTCGCTCTTCTTCATTATAATAAGGCCAGTCGGACTGCCACAGGTTGAAGCGCAGGTAGAACCACAGAGGGCTTTCTCCCGCCTCATAGGCAGTTTTCATCTCATCGTAAGTGGAAAAATCCACATCCGTGCCTGTAATCTCTTCCTCCAGCTCCCTGCTCAGGCTCTGGGCCATCTCCTTGCACTGCTCCATTCCCTGCTGCTTATTGGCTGTGGCAAATAAAGAATAGGATACCAGCAGCAGGGCAAGGGTTAACATCGTCAATACCATCATAATCACGATTGCTATCAGGAGGGCTGAGCCCTCTTTTTGTTTTAACGCCTTTTTCTTCATTACCGGTATCCCTTCTTTTTATCAATCTCTTCTTAGCATGATTGCTTTCTTATCTAGTTTATCTTCACGATCTCTACGCTGCTGTTAAACGTAACTGCTACATTCTGCCCATTTACACTGACTATAGCGGACTGCTCAGGCACTTGCAGCGTATAGCTCATCCATCCGCCCGCATTTGTGACTTCCAATACTGCCTGCGCCATGATCGATGGATCTTCGTTGGCGGAAAGGGTTGCCAGTACATGCCTGCCCTCTCCATAGGCTGATGTCTCGAACGCCTGGCCGCCAATCCAGATCTGATAGATAGCTGCCGGATTGTCCTGTTCCCAGGTCTGCGCCGCCATAGGCACAGACGGGCTGCCCGCATCTGACGCTCCGCCGTCTCCGTCTTCCCCGCTATCAGCGGATGGATCATTTAACTGCTGCGGATCTGCCAGTTCTGGAAGCGGCGAATATTCCAGCCAATCCGTCCACTGGCTCAGGCCTCCCTGCTTGATCGTCTCCTCATTTTTGCCTTCCAGGATGGCCGCCGCCCTCACCCGGATCTTTGCCCCTTGTGGATTGGCGTACATATCCCTGGCAAGCAAGGCTACTGTATCAATATCGCTGCCATTCGTTCCATAGCCGTAGGCGCTCACATAGCCTCTCTGGATCACATTGCCTGCGCCATCTTGCGCTTCAATCTGGTATACAAGCCAGTTTCTTGCGCCCGTCTTTAGTTCATAGGCAATTCCTTCCCTGTCTGATGACTCCATAACCGGGTTCATATTCTGGGGCGCTTCTGCGTACCCATCCAACTCTACCGTCTGGGCGGTTCCGTCATTTTTACGGAACCAGTCCGCAACCTTGGAGTCTTCATAGCGTAGCCGGTTTCCTTCCGCAATCCGGCCTTGTACGGAGATTTGGCTGGTAAATAAGTCATTCTCTTTTCCGAAACTGTCTTCCCCGCCAACCTTCTCGGCATCCGGCAGCTGGACTGTGAATGTCTGGCCATCCTGCGTCTGTTCCAGCAGTAGATAGGAGACTGTAGCTACCATGTTCGGATTCACGTCCGCGCTCTCTGCCACCATTCCTGTATATGGCAGCATAATTCTATTATAGCCGCTTCCGCCTCCGATGGTTCCCAAGTACACCGCGGCTTCATCCAGTTCTGATACTGGAGTCTCGGGCGTAACCGCCTCGCGGTATGGCCTCGGGTCAAATGCCGGATCGCTGGAAGCATAGAATACGTGATAGCCTCCGTCTCCTGCATTCTCCAGATAGATCCAATCCAGGTACTGCGCGGTATACGCATACTCTGGCGTGATCTCGACTTCGCTGCCTCCTCTGCGGATCAGCTGGATCTGGTAGTGGTCCGTCCAGCCTGGCGCGTCATAAGACAGGCGTGTCTGCTCTACTGCCAGGGATGTATCCGTCTTGTCATCCGTATACTGGCCTTCGTCGTCGTAATACAGGGTATCCGTGCCCTGCGTAAGCGAAGGCGCCTCTACCTGTACTCTTGGAATCTGAATCCACTTGTAATTCACGGTTCCATCCACCGTCTCGTCTTCATCGGACCAGTAGGAACTTACATTACTGTCAGAAATGCTTCTCATGGCAATCTTCAGCCACTTTCCGGCATAGTCTGCCGGGATATCCTTCAATACATAGCCTGCCTCTGACAGATTTCCGTCCATCTCCGTAGACGCGTCCTTGCTAAGGAGCGTTGCAATTGCCCCGCTGTTCCAGTATCCGTCACCCTGCGCGTCTCCAGCGTACTTGATCGAAGTATCTTCTGCCTCCTGCGCGTCGTAGACCGCAACGGCAATCTGGTATCTGCCCTGCGTCTCGTTGCTTACATTCTGCGGCTTGTAGGAAAGAGCTATGCCATCGCTTAACTGATCAAGCGTAACAAACTGATCTTCGGCATATGGAAGATTCGTACCCATCCAGGATACATCCGGAACATCCAGCCTGCTTGGCAGCACCATCTCGGTCTCTACTCCGTCCGGGCCGTCCCGATAAGTCCGGGCATTCTCCGCCGCCAGAGCATTTACCCTGACAGCCAGGGTATCTCCCCGCTCATAATCATTCAGGTCGATCATCCTGGTAATACGCTCCTGGCCGATATCTTCCCCGACAGGGAAGTTCCATACGCAGGTCAGTTTCTTGGCAATGAAATATTCATCCCCGGATCTGCCGAAGGCAATCTCCATTCGCTTCTTCACCGTTCCTGCCGCTGCCTCCTGGCTCCATTCATATATCATGCTTCCATTGGCGCTGTCGTCTGTGACATCTACGCCTTCTTTGCCTCCATAGAGGCGCTCTGTCCGTTCCAGGGCATCCTTGTATTTTTCTTCGCTCTGGTAGTTCTGAGTCACGGCTGCTTCATCCTTGCCGCCTTCCACCGTCACCTCGTAGCCTCCAAGTTCCGGCTGCTCCGCTTCCGGGACGCTGTCCCAGGTCACGTCATAGACCAGCGAGTTCTTCTGGACTTCGTCTCCTTCCTTATGCAGGAACAGTTCCGGTTTGGTAATCTGGGACAGGCGCAGTTTCAGCGAGCTCTCCCATACGCTTCCAGCCGGGAATACGGTGGTGATACCGTTGCTGTCCATCTCTCCCCTGCGGCTGACGGCGATCCGGATGCTGGTATAATTCCAGTTGTCTGTCGGCAGGATCAGTTCGTTGTCCTTGCCGTCTTCTGTCGTGTAGATGCCCGACGCGATCTGTATCTGCGCGCCATCGGCCGTCGTGCCGGCCACCGTATAGTCATAGACTGCACCGGCCTTGTAATTGGTCTTTCCGTCCTCATCCTTATACTCTTTCAGATCCCAATAGATCCTCATGGAATCTTCGTTGGGATTGCCGTCCTCGCCTGCCTTTTTATGATCATTTACATGGATGACAGGAGCGTTGTGGGTCTTTCTGTCCGATGGAATCTGGTAGTAGTAGACCTGGCTCATCATTGCCGTGGCATTTTCCTTGTCATAGGAATGCTTCTTGACAGACTGGTTATAGTCAAGCAGGGCATTATAGTACAAGGTGTATGTGCCATCCGCAACACGTTCAATGACGAAGCCAGAAGCCAGTTCGCCAGCATCAATCAGCTTGCGGCCGCCCGACGCATCCATCGTGACTTGATTGTCTTCGGTAACGTAGAACTGCTGCAGCACTTCCTTTTCCACTCCGGCCGCATTATCCCTTCGATACTCTGATACATCTACCGTATGTCCGTTATAGACAATATTGTTGGACATCATGGACGGATAACTTCTTACCATCAGATCGCTGTAGGACTCCCCAGACATCAAATCCTCCGGAAGCGAGCTTAAAGCCGTCGGGATATAATCCTGCGTGGTGTCGGATACTCTCAGTTCCGAAGATGCGACCGCCACAGGAACATTCAGCTGCGCATCCACCGCCGTCAGTTCCGAACGCATATAGAATGCACTGTTGATATTGTATTTCATGCGTACCTGATAGTTCAGCGTATCTGCTGTCGCTCCGTGGAATCCTGCATCCTTGGATACATCCGTTGGCGTCTCGCCGTTGGCCAGCACCACCAGCGCGATCTTAGCGTCGCCTTTATACTTGCCATGCGTCAAGGCCACAGACTCCCGCAGATTCTCGCCACTAGCCTCATATCCGGAGGCGGTGGCGACTGCTGAGAACATTGCATTGCCGTCCGTGCCGCCATAATATCCGGCAGATCTGCCAACAGACGCATTGAAGGCTAGGTCGTCTAGGGATTTGCCATCTGCCTTTATCTGAATCTGTATCTTCATAAGTTCGGCTTCTATGGCATCAGATGCCACTCCATGATCCGCCAGGAATTGGCGGTATTCCCACTGGTTATCCAGATAGGACTGGTATACCAGCTTCTTCTCATCACCAACCGCTTTGACCGCCAATTCCAGATGATACTGCGGGATTGGCAGCGTATCTTTTATCTCTTTTTCTGCAAGTGCCGAGAAATCAGACCATGACGCATGGACGATTCCGTCCGCTCCCAGCACGTCTGTACCTGCCCGCACCCGGATAGATGCTTTCGCCACCTTGATGCCGCCCACGCTGGTAAGCGGGACTGCCGTCGAGGTATCATAGATAATGTCTCTTGCCACATCTCCCAGCAGATTGCCATCCTTGTCATAGTAGGATATCTCATACTGGTAGTAGGACGCATGTTCCGATGGATCCCATGTAGCAGTCTCACCTTCTATCTTTACCCCCTCCGGCACGGCCGGTACGGTTCCATCCACCGCCACATCCGTGGCAAAATATGGATTATCCTTTTCATACACTTCATAGCGGACATTATCGTCCTGGTCTCCAGCAGCGCGAAGGCGTTCATCCGTCTTCACATTGCCGGTTCCCCCAAAGATGGAGAGGGGATTCAGCGGGAAGCCGGCTGCGCCGATCTGCACCGGATTGCTGCTGGTTCCGGCCTGAATCAGGCGGAATAAGCCTGATCCGTAAGGTACGGGAACCGCAATCGTTCCGCTGCCTTTCTGCGTATCTTCTCCTGCTGATGAGGGAGAGAGCGTCTCATAAGGCAGGCCGCTGAATACTGCTCCCTTTCGAGTCATCCCGTCATCCAGCGTATAGCTCGTTCCATTCGTCGTTCCGCCCTGGCCGCTGGCATACTCGACGCCATCCACATTTCCATGGAAGATGGCCCGGATCAGACAGGCGTTTACCTTGCTTCCGCCATTATTCACAGACTTTGTGATTCTTATCTCCACGCGTCTGGCAGTCACAGTACCGGCAGTTATCTGCTCCTTTTCATTCTTTGCCACATCCGCGTGGGTAGTGGCATCCTTATTATTCTCCACCTTCTGGTATGTCTTTAACGTCCCTCCCGAACTGTACCGGCTGTAGAGGACTTCATAGTCCTGCACGCGCCCATCATCTCCATTGCGGTTCCAGTACAGATCCATGGAAGATAATTCAATATCCCTGTTAAATGTGAATACATAGGTGGCCGCCGTGCCGGTCTCTTTTACCTTATCGCTGCTGAAATACGCCCGGTTAGCGTCCTTAAGCCCGGCAGCGTCGGCTCTCATCACTGTCTTATACAGATTGCCGTCCTTGGCATTCTGTCCTTCATTGATTCCATCCGCCACTACTGACTTCACATAGAACTTCTCCGGCTTTTCTGTCGTCACTTTGCCGTCCTTATCATAATATACCGGGGTTTCCTGGTCGGAATCCTGGCCCAGATAATAGTTGCTTCCCTGGTCCGCCGCCTTATATGTCAGGGCGATCGGATAGTCGAGGTCTGCCAGGCCAAAGCAGTCTTGTATCGTTATCTCCGTCTTCAGATTCGTAGGAACCATGCCGCCAATCTTTGCGCTGTTTATCCCAAAGCCATAATTATTGCAGCCTATGATCGTCGATTTGCCACTGATGCTGCCAGTGATGCCAAGCATCCCGCCGCTGTTTCCATTGGCGCTAAGAAGCCCGGTATTGACGCATTTACGGAGATGGACTTCCGCCGCTTTCTGGCTGGCGAATCCAATCATTCCGCCACTGCTGGCTCCAGTGATGGTGCCATGATTTGCACATCTTGTGATAGTTACGGAACCAAATGTAGTCCTTAGGTCATACAGGCAGCCGACCATTCCTCCGGCACCCTGGCCATCGTTGTCGCTGGTGGTGATCCTTCCATAATTCACACAGTCAGACAGGGTTCCGCCGTAATATTTCCATACGCCGATCATGCCGCCGACTCTCCGGCGTCCATAGATATTCCCGTAATTCTTACAGTTCTGTATGGTATAACTCTTACTTGTGGCGCACTCCATACGCCCAATCATGCCGCCAACGCCATTGCTTCCGCTGGCAGTCTTTTCCACCGTGGCCCGGTTCGTACAGTAGGAAAGGCCGCCTTCTCCCGCCTGGTATCCGATGATGCCTCCGCACCCGTTATCCTGGGCATTCTGCGGCGCGGATACGATCCAGTCCTTTCCGGTAGCAACATTCTGGATTCTTCCGGACTTGCGGTTATATCCGGCAATCCCGCCCACATGGCCGCGGTAATTCTCCACGATCACGCTGGTATCATCAATCTGCGGACTATAGTCGCTGGCATCTAAGCGGCCATCCTCTGCTTCCTGACGGTTATAGCCGATGTCAGAGATATTTCCGCTATTTAAGCCGGCCACGCCGCCGCTATGGGCATAGGCCGTGGTGGAATCTCCGGTTCCTATGTAGACGCTGGCCTTGCTGTCTGCTTTCTTTACGATCGTTCCGTCAAAGTTCAAGCCGTATTTCTTAACACTGCCATACGTGATCCCGGAAATATCCGCGCCAAGTCCGTTGACTCCGGCCACGCCGCCTATATTTGCCACGTTGTTGGCATCGCCTAGCCCGGTAATCTTTGCCTCGCTTATCTTGCAGTCTGCAATGGTTCCCTGGCTCATCGCCTGGGCCTCTCCATTGACTCCCGCGATTCCGCCATATCCATAGATGACGGCGCCGTTTGTCTCCTGATCCGTATTGGGATCATAGGTAGGCGCATTCTGCGGATTATTGCCCGTTCCACTGACGCTGCCGCTAAATTCATACCAGGAAACATGGCTTAGATTCTTCCCTGCAACGCCTCCCATATTTCCAAAATATGCCTGCTCCGTGCTGGCAAAAGAAAGTTTTGCGCGCACTTTGCTGTAGGTTCCTTCTGTTCCGCGGATCTCGCCGCTGTTAACGCCTGCGACTCCCCCCATGTCTACCTGGGCGGACATGGACTTCAGGATGACTTCATTGGATTCATTTCCCACATTGCAGCTGGTGATCGTCCCTTTATTCTCTGCCGCAATTCCACCTAACATGCTCTGCTTGCTGCCAGCCAGATTATACAGCTGGATGTAAGATACATCGGTGCTGTCTATGGTTCCTTCATTGATTCCGCAGACTCCGCCTGCCTTTTCCTTACTCTCAAAGACCAGATAGCCCAGCCCTCCCTGGGCGGTTACCTGACAAGATGCAATCGTGGAGGCATTGACCCCGCTGATTCCTCCGCTGATTCCATTCTGGGCGGTCACGCTTCCATAGTTCCTGCAATTTCTGATCTCATAATTATTATTTGCGACGATTCCCCCGGCATTTCCTTCCTGCTGTGCTATGACTGCCCCTTTATTCCAGCAGTCGGTGATATTGCCGGCCGCGATGCCCGCGATTCCTCCCGCGTAGCCATATCTGGCAGTCACGGATGCCTTGTTATAGAATCCTTCCATCGCGCCATTGCTATTTCCAACGATTCCTCCCACATACTGGCTTCCAGTGATGCTTCCAGATACCGTGCCTCTGTCTGAATCCTTTAAATCTGACGACTGCCGGATCGTTCCCTCATTCCAGCCTGCAATGCCTCCCACGTAAGGGCCATTGGCATTGACGGCAATGTTCAGGGTATCCGATATATCGATCAATGCGCCGCCATAATTGTATCCGGCGATTCCTCCGGCGACTCCGGCAGTTCCATAGGTACGCACGGTGCCTCCCGATACCTTGCTTCCGGTTATCGCCCCGTAATTCTCGGCAGCGATTCCTCCTACGTAGTTCCTTCCGGTTATCGTACGCAGTTCCAGCTTGCAAGATTGAATGCTCCATTTGTTCAGCCCGGCGATTCCGCCCACGTAGTCCATACTTCCCGAGCCAAGGCTTGATACTGTGCAGTCTTTTACGATGCCATCATTGATCTCGCACAGGCCTCCGGTGTATGTGCCTCTGGATACCACGCTTCCTGCGTCCTGATTCCTGCAGTTTTCAATGGTGGTATTCCTGTATACTTTGCCGATGATGCCACCGGCATAAGAATAGCGGAATGGCTGGCCGTTATAGTCGGTTCTTCCAGGCTGCTCGTTCTCATTGCTCACCGCTGCCCTGGCCGTAACCGGCGTCTTATTGACAATGTTCCTTACCAGCAGGGTCGTTCCCTGGTCGTTGTAGCCCAGGACGCCGCCCACATGAATGCCTGCGGTGATCCCGCCGAACTTCGTATGGCTCTCGGAGGCCCCATTGCCGCTGATGATCAATCCGCTGCCTGAATCCGCTGCGGGATAGACTCTGTCAAACAGTCCCTGGGGATCTGCCAGCGCAGTCAGGTCTGCCACCGCCTCCAGCTGGTGGATGCTCTCATTGGCTGACGCCTGTATGGTTCCTTTGTCCACGCCCGGCGATACCAGCCTGTTATAACCGATAAATCCGCCGGCAAATGCTCCGTCGGCCTCTAATTCTCCTAAGAAGTTGTCTGTACGGAATCCGGCTTCGATGACGCCGCCTGCCGGAACCACATTGCCTCCGATCGTTCCGCCCACGCAGAACCGTCCCTTCACCTGATTTGGATTGGACTCGATAAATCTTGGGCTTGTGCCATCCATCAGAAGGTTAATGGACGCGTTGAATCCTGCAAAACCGCCGATATAGCAGCCTTCCCCATCGACGTACCCACCGGTCATGGCATAGTTGGCCACAGCCGCATCTACGTCGTTGTAGCCTACGACTCCGCCGACGAAATTGCCGCCGGTCAGATTGCATACCAGAGAAACCTTCTTATCGCTGGCGATGATTCCGTCATTGTAGCCCGCGATGCCGCCTGTATAATTGGCACGGAACAGCCCGGAATCCACCAGCTGCCTGGCGTCGTTCGTACCGGATATGACGACTTCGCTGCTGCAATTATGTATAACCGCAGAGTTCCCGCCTGAAGTTCCGCTTTTTTCCGGATCTCCATTGCAGCCCGCGATTCCTCCCGCGTACGCTTCCTGTGCCGCAACGAATCCGCGGTTTAGCCAGCCGGATATGGTTCCGTCCGCCGGATTGGCGCCAATGATGCCGCCTACGCGCCTCTTGCCTATGACGTGGGCCGCGTTCACGCCTTTCTTCGCGCCGTCTCCGCCGATCACTTTTGAAGTTCCGTCGGCTCCCGGCTCATTGTAGCCTACAATTCCTCCCACGTACTCCTCGCCGAAGATGTATCCTTCTTTGGAATTGCTTTCTTTTTCCGTATTACAGCCAACGATAGCGGCTCCCGCATTGGTTCCTACGATTCCCCCGACTTGGCTGCCCTTGAGGCGTTCCTCAAGATTTTTTTTGCTGGAGAGAATCTTTCGGATCTCGTCTTTTTTATACTGCGGCGAACTGGTGCAGTCTTGTACCGTTATGGTGCCTGTCTTTGCCTCACAATGGCCCGCGATCCCGCCAAGGCCTGTCATGCTGTCATTCATGGCCTCGATCTTGCCGTAGTTCTTACAGTCTTTTACCGTGATCGCATTTCCCTTCTCTGCCTTCAGTTCTCCGATAATCCCGCCGAAAAAGCTGAACGAGTAGATTTCATCCGCTCCGGTCACCTTAGCGTAGTTTGTAAGTCCCTCATAGACCACATCGCCGTCTTTGTCTTTCGCTTCTCTGATTCCAACGATTCCTCCCACGTAAAAATCGCCCTTGATCACGCTCTCTCCGTCGGAATTCTTTACCGTAAGATCTTTTAGCGTCCCTTGGTCGATTCCGCAGAAAGCGCCCACGCTATTATCTCCTTCTACGGAGATATTGTCCATAGCCACGTTGCGGATCACGCCGCTGTTCGTGAGAAATAATCCGGCGCTCTTATCATACTTGCCTTCCACTGCCTCATACAGGCTGGCTTTGTCGTTAGCCGTATCATTGATCTCAAGTCCGGATATGGTATGCCTCTTGTTCGTTCCGCCGCTTTCTAAGACCGCATCGCTTCTTAACTGCTTGATGGATGGAAATGCCTGCTCTTTTAGCGCTTCGTTCTTTCCTGTTCCATCCATCTTAGCGCCAGACTTAAAGAGCGCCTCATGATCCTGGAATTCCTCCCAGTCTATATCCTCGCTGATCTGATAAATGACCTGGTCAGCTTCCCGCTCATAGCCCATATCTTTTCTCTCGTTATCCGTATAGTCCTCAAGATAACGCATGTTATAGAGATGGCGGGCATTTTGGACAGTGTATGTCTTGGTAGCCTTTTTATCCACATCCGAAGCCTGCATGGAGCCAAAATATGTATTTTCGGTATTGCTCTGCTTCTTTGCGGTCGTCTTGTAGAGTTCTCCGGTTCCCTTGATGGAACAGTAAATGTCTTCCGGGTTCACCCCGAACCTGCGGAAACTCAGCGTATTCTTGATATCCTTGACGGCCTCTGGCTCCAAGGTGGAGGTGCCGGTCTTTTCCATCAATTCCGGATACGCTTCTTCATACAGCGCGGTGGTGGCTTCTAAGTCCGCCCCATCCAGCACCACATGGATGGTCTCGTCCTTATCGATCCAGGCAAGAATGTTGTATTTGCCCATCTTGGTGGGCTCTGACTTGCCTTCTTCATCATAGTCATACCGGGTCACATCGCAAGGCACTGCCGCCCTGGCGTCCTCATTCTTTATCTTCTTTCCGTCCAGAACCAGGCGCAGCAGCGCCTTCTTCGTAGTTCTGTCGTGGATGGTAAGCTCGTATTTTAGTTCCTGGACCGCCTTCTTTACCTTGCTTAAATGGAAGGTCAGGTTCAGGGTGTCTTCATTATTCAGGCGCACCGCCGATATGGACGGCTTCTTTGCCTTCGTGCTGGTAGCCTTGGACAGCATATCTACGCCGTAATATCCTACCATCCGGCGCTTCCGGTAACTGGTCTCGCGACTGAATATGCTCACCGTGCCTCTTCGATCATCCGTATCTTTATAAGTAAAGTCCTTATTCTTGTCGCTGTAGAGGACCGCAAATACCTGTCCGTCCTCCGGCGTAAATTCCACGCAAACCGTCGCGTTAAGAATAGAGGTATCATACAGATAGGAAGAGAACATATCATAGAGCGCCTTGATCTCATCGCTGGCCGTTCCATCCAGATACGCTTCATAATCTTTGGCCGTCCCTTTCAGCGTGCAGACTTCGCCCTGATATTTGGACGCTTCATCGCCTTTGTCGGCGCTGGATGGCCATACCTTCTTCAAATCATAGGGTTTGCCGTCTTTTCCCATAAGTTTTGACACATCTACCGTATGGAGGTATTCGCCGTCCTCATCCGTCACCTGCTCCTTAAGCGCTGTGAGCTGGCCGCTCTCGCTGTATTCCGTAAGCTGGTTCTGGGCAGCGACGAAAAGCGTCCTGGCATATTCATTCTGGCGCTTGAACTGGGTCCATTCTACCCATTTCATGATCCCGAATACCAGGCCGCTGGCAAGGATCAGCATCAGGATGATCACCACGATCTGCTCCACGGTGGTAAATCCTCCGTTATTCCTCTTTCTTCTGTTTTTACGGTTGTGTAGTGTCTGCCTCATCATATTATCTCTTCTTTAATCTATATTTTTAAAAATACTGTTCCAGATCTCTTCTGTCATTCGTATACTGAATCGCCGTCTGCTGCGTGATCTTCCTCTGGGAAACCAGCCGCATCAGATCCATGTTAAGCGTATGCATTCCAAGCGCGCTGCCCGACTGCATGACGCTGGCCATCTGGTGGCTTTTGCTCTCCCGGATCAGGTTGCACACCGCGTCCGTCCCCATCAGAATCTCCGTTCCTGCTATCCTGCCTTGCCCGTCTGCCGTAGGCATGAGGCATTGGGTGATAACGCCTTTGATCACGCTGGAGAGCTGGGTCCTTATCTGGTTCTGGCTTCCGCCCGGGCAGGCGTCTATGACACGGTCGATGGTCTGCGCCGCGCCTGTCGTATGAAGGGTGGACAATACCAGATGTCCGGTCTCCGCCGCCGTCAATGCAGCAGATATGGTCTCGTAGTCCCGCATCTCTCCCACCAGGATGATATCCGGGTCTTCACGGAGCGCGCTTCTTAGGGCTGACGCAAAACTGATGACATCCTGTCCGGTCTCCCTCTGATGAATCAGCGCCTTCTTTCCTACATACGTATATTCGATCGGATCCTCGATGGTAATGATGTGGGTAGATTTCGTCTGATTAATGTACTCAATCATGGAGGCAAGGGTCGTAGACTTTCCACTGCCGGTTGGCCCGGTCACAAGGATCAGCCCCCTGGGCTCCTGGGCAAGTTTATAGAGCTGGTCCGGAAGGTTCAGTTCTTCCAGGGTCGGTATATAACTGTTCAGAAGCCGGATGGTTGCCGCAATCCTCTTCTGGGTACGAAACACGTTCACCCTCTGACGGTTGCCGTCCTCCGTCTGGATGGCAAAGTCAATATCATATCCTTCGTCCAGCCGCTTCTTCTGTCCTTCATCCAGAAGGCCATACAGCATCTCTTCTGTCTCCTCTGGCGTAGGCTGCATGGGTGCATGTACCAGCGTGCCTTTTACCCGGTACAGAAGATACAGTCCCTTCGTGATATGAATATCCGACGCATTGGCCTCTCTTGCCGCCATTATAATCTTATCAATCTCTCTCATCAGATTCCCTCTCCTATCTACGTCCTACGAATAGTACGCTACTTTCCTCAATTCCTCGATGGTAGTGATTCCCTGCTCCACCATCTCGATGCCGCATTCTTTCAGGGTCTTCATATGCTGATGGTCTATAGCATACTGCAGGATCTCTTCCGCAGAAGCCTCCTCAATAATCATCTTGCGGATCTGCTTGTCAATATAGAGAATCTCATGGATGGCGATCCTCCCGCGGTAACCGGTATAATTGCATGCCGGGCACCCCTTTGGCCTCATGATCCTGCTGGCGGCCGGGCTTAGCATGGCTGCCTCTTCCTCCGTCGGCTCTGCCTCCTCGGCACATTCCGGACATACCTTTCTCATCAGCCGCTGCGCGATGATCCCCACCAGCGAGCTGGATACCATATAGGGTACCAGTCCCATGTCTTCCAGCCTTGCAATGGATGACACCGCATCATTGGTATGCAAGGTGGAGAACACCAGATGTCCGGTAATCGCCGCTCTTACGGATATGGACGCAGTCTCCACGTCTCGGGTCTCGCCTACCATGATCACGTCCGGGTCTTGTCTGAGAAGCGCCCGAAGCCCGGCTTCAAAAGTAAGGCCTGCCTGATTATTCACCTGCATCTGGTTCACCTTTGGAAGATTCTTCTCAACCGGATCCTCAATCGTGGATATATTGACCGGACGCCTGCTTATTTCCTCCAGAATCATATATAAAGTCGTGGTCTTTCCCGAGCCCGTAGGGCCGGTAAAGTAGATGATGCCATTGGGGGACTGCAGCATTTTCTCAAGTTTGAGATAATCGGATTCCTCCATGCCGAAGGTCTTCGGATAATCAATATTGGCATTGCTGGTCAGAAGCCTTAAGACGGCCTTTTCCCCAAATACCGTAGGAATTACGGACACACGGATGTTCACGTATTCCCCTTCTATCTTGGTCCTGAAATGACCGTCCTGCGGAATTCTACGCTCCGCGATATCCATATCTCCCAGAATCTTAATTCTGGCGATCAAGGATGCATGCAGGCTTTTCTGCAGCGTGACATATTCCACGATCACTCCGTCGATACGCATCCGGACTACCGTCTTGTCTTCAAACGGCTCAATATGGATGTCCGAAGCATTTGTATTGTATGCGCGGTTTACCAGACGGCTTAGCAGGTTGATGATCGGCGTATCGTCATCTCCCTCTTCGTCCATCTCCACTTCTTCGATCACCTGGTCTCCGAAACTTCGGTTGGCCTCTGCAGCCGCCCGCCTCGCCCCCACTTCCGAGTAATAGTAATTGATGGCTTTAAGCAGTTCCTCCCGCCCGCACAGGCACATCTCCAGCTGCATTCCAGTAAGCTGGCGTATATCTTCGATTCCGTAGAAGTTCATAGGGTCATTGAGCGCCACCGTCAGGCTGCCGTCCTTTTCATGAAGCGCAAGCATCTCATACTTCTCTGCCAGGGGCCGGGGGATCTTCTGTACCGCCTCGATCTGTATCTCCATATTCGACAGGTCAATGACCGGCATATCCAGACGCTGTCCCAGCGCCTGCAGAAGCTGGTTCTCGCTGATGCATCCAAGGGCGATCAGCGCTCCGCCGATACGCACTCCCTTATGCTCCTTCTGATATGCGATGGCCTCCCCGATCTGCGCATCCGATACATATCCATATTCTTTTAAAATATCGCCGATTCTCAGATTCCTGATGTTTTTCTCCATAACTATCCCTGCTATTTTTCTGCCGCGTCCGCTTTTTCTACGGCTTTCCTTTCCATTTGTTCCAGAAGATACTCCTGGGTATCCTCCGCCATGTATAATTCAAGCTTGATTGCTAAAGTATATGTGCCTTCATTCTTTTTATCCGCCTGCCACAGGAATTCCGCGATCCGCATCTTTGGCTCCTGGGACGCGCAATTATCCAGCACGGCCTGCAAAGGTACCCGGCCTCCGGTCATGGTCATCTCCACCTGGGCGGTGTAGACTCCGCCATAGGACGGCGCTTCTTCCTTATCCTGCGTGCCCTCCTCGTTATTCAGGGCAGCGGCAATCAGCATCTTGCTGTAGTCCGTAAGCTGCGTATATTCTCCCAGCGACGGCATGGCAATGTCCATCTCATTGACAACCACGCCATTGGAGAGCGCCATCTCCGTCAGCATCTTATCGATATCCTTGCTCTGCATCACGCCATAGAATTCCTTTTTCATCTCTTCCAGAGACGCCTCCGCCTCCTTTTTTCGCTTCTCCATAGTGGATAAAGACAGTACTTTCTGCTCTTTCTCTGTCTGCTCAAGCTGCGCCTGCGTAAGTTCTTCTCTCAGTTCCTGGCTCTTAGAGAGCAAGGGAAGTATCACGCCTGCTCCCAAGCCCACTACAACAACGAATATTGCAAGAAATACCAGTAATTTCTTATCCCTCTCAGTCACTTTCAGCGTCATTGCCTTCCTCCTGTCTGTTTGCCATCATGCAATTCACTTTAACATTCCATTGGCCTTCTGAATCCTGGGTATAGCCGGTATAGTCCACCGCCGCGAATATGGGCTGCTGGCTCAGCAGATCAATGAACTGGTGTATCTGCTCTACATTTGCCGCGCTGGTGGAAAAGCTAAGTACTCCATCCACAGAATTATAACTGCTGATCTCCGCCGTTACCAGGCCTGCAGCGCAGGATGCCACCGTCTGCTCCGTAGCGCTGTCCACCCGCGGATAGGCAAGCACGCTTCCCCTAAGCCCTTCCAGGCTGCTATTTAGCGCTCCTACCGTGTGCAGGTCGTCATTGGCCTTATCATATTTATCGCAGGCTTTCAATATATCTGCCCGGTTATTGTATTCTTTCGCGTCCCTTAGCTGGCCCGACAGATAGAGCGTGCGCCCTCCCAATACTGCGACTGCTCCAAGCAGGATCACTGCCAGGACGATTACAGGCACCAGCACTTTTCTGCGCTTTTTCTTCTTGGCGGCCTTTGCGGGATCCTTCACGATCTGGCTCATAAGGCTGGTCTTGCTATCCGTGCGTATCAGACCCGCGCTTGGGATTGCATACTTGCTGACATCATCGACCTTCATATCCTTCTGGCGGAAGATCACGTCATTTCCAGACTTCAGCCATTCTGCCTGAATCTCGCTGTCAATCTGACGCACGCTGTCCGCATAGATCTGCATATCCTCTTTTTCCAGCCCTGCAATGTAGACCATCTTAACCTTCTCCGGAATGTTCTGCGCCTGGGCAAACTGCAGGATGTTGCTTACAGAACGGGCAATCTCCACGGAAAAGTCTACCGTCCCAGGATCCGCGAACAGCCTGTTTCTTCCGGAATACACATAGAGTCCCTGGTACAGCAAAACGTTGATCAACGTCATATCATCCACGAACTGCACGATGCAGGTTTCTCCCTTGATCTGGGATATCATCCCCACCATTCGCAGCACCGCGCCCCGGGCGCTTTCAACATTCTCCACGCTGATCCCCAGCTGCTCGAACAGTTCCACATACCCCTGGATGTAGGAGCGGGGCGCCATGGTCGCGAATACCGTCTGTACCTTGGCCTTCTTATCCGTCTGGCCCGGCAGCGGAAAATACCCATACACCGGATCCTCGATTCTCTCTACATCCGTAAACTCGCGGCTTACGAACTGCATCATCTGCTTTTGCTTCTGCAAGGGCACATCCGTCACCTTGGTGGTAAACTGGTTGCTGTCAATCACCAGGCTTACGCCTTTTCTTGGCAGGTGATTGGAATCCCACAGATCCCGTATCAACTCGGTGAACCCTTCCACGTCCATGACGGTTCCGTTCAGAATGCAGCCCCTGGTATCCACGGAATAATACATTGCCCGCACATTGACCTTGCTGCCGCTGACCTCTCCATCTACGACACGTATGTATCTATTTGATAAATATACTACCAACATCAGCCTTTTCCTCCTTATTCCATTCCTGCAATGGAATCATAAGATCCATAGATCGCCCCGAATACGGAAACCATAACGAACGCCAGGATTAATCCCATGATGATCAGCATGATTGGCTCTACATAAGACATCATCTTGTTGATCGCCATGTCCGCGTCGTACTCCAGCGCCTCCGACGTGGTCATAAGCATGTTATCCAAACTTCCGGTCTCCTCTCCCACACGGATGGAGTCCGTCAGTTTGCGTATGAAGCCATCCACCATATCCAGGCCTTCGCTTAAGTTATTGCCAGCCCGGACGAATGGGATCACATTGTCAAACTGCTGGTCTATGTAGTCATTCCCCACCGTCTTGCGCGCGATCTGAAGCGACGGGACGATAGGAATACCGGCAGAATACAGGGAACTAAGCGTCCTTGCGAACCGGGAGGTGCATATGGTCTTCTGCAGCTTGCCGAATACCGGCATATGGACCTTGATCTTATGCCACTTCAGCCGGACAGAAGCAATCGTCAGAAGCGCCTTTGCCCCTGCCCACAGTACCACGATCAGGATGATAGCGATATACCAGTAACTCTGCATGAAGTCGCTGATAGAATTCAGTATCCTGGTTGACAGAGGAAGTGTATCCATCTGCTCGAATAGTTCCTGGAACTGCGGCATGACATACTTCGTCAGAACCAGAATGACCGCCACGATCATGCCTGCCAGAATCTTCGGATAAATCATGGCCCCCGCCATCTTCGTGTTCAACTTGTGATCCTTCTCATAGAGTTCCGCCATCTTAAGGGCTACCTGGTCCAGATTGCCGCCGCTCTCTGCCGAACGGAACATATAGATCATCAATGGGGGAAATGCTCCTCCCTGCGCTTCCATCGCCTCCGAAAGGGCAATGCCCTGGCGGATCTTGGATAGCATGTCTTCGTACACGGCCCGTTCTTTGGGCTTAACCGCCTCTCCTCTTGCGATAATGTTGAGCGCCCTGACCAGCGTGACTCCGGCCGCAACCAAGGTTGACAGCTGCCTGCAGAAATCCGCCAGCACCTTGGGCTTAAACTGCTTGATTCCCTTGGAGGACTTCACCTCCTTGGCCGACAGAAGGAACAGTTCCCCGTCCCGCAGCCGCTGGTGCAGCTCGCTTTGGTCTGCCGCGTTCATGGTGCCGCTTACTTTCTTTCCATCAATTGTCTGCGCTTTGTATTTGAATTGTGCCATAAGGGCGCCTCCTAGAATCATTATATTTTATCCAATACATTTTCAGTATATCATCAGCGAAAGATACCAGTCAATCAGCCGAATCCCATATAACAGGCCGATTGCCATGCCTATGCACAGGAATGGCCCGAAAGCAAAATGGGCCTTGCGGTCAGCCTTCTTGGCTGCCAGCAGATAGCACCCGTAAATGCCGCCAAAGAGAATGGCCAGGGCTGTCGATACCAGCGTAATCTTCCATCCCAGAAATAATCCGCAGGCAGCCATCAGCTTGATATCTCCGCCTCCAAAAGCCCCGGGGATCAAGACCGCCAGCACCAGCATCGGAACACTTACGCACAGCGCGCCTGCCAGACGGGCCAGAAGCGAAATCCCGGGCATGGTAAATATGGATATGACCGCAAGTACCACCATCGCGATCTGGCATCCATCTTCAATTTCCATTGTATCTATATCCAGGAACGCCACCACCGTCAGTATGCCAAAAAAAGCAAATACCGTCAGTGCCGTTCCGTAGTTCTCGTATTTATACACGCACAGCAGCGCCAGGAGACCTCCCAGCACTTCGATCAGCGTATCTCTGATCCCGATGGATGCCTTGCAGTAACGGCATCTCCCCTTCAGGAACAGGAAACTGAACACTGGCACCAGATCCTTGGGTCCCAGCCTCTTCCCGCAGGAAGGACATATAGAGAAGCCCTTCACAAAGGACATCTGCCTCGGCACCCTATAAATAATTACATTTAGAAACGAAAAAATGCAAGTTCCTGTAAAGAACACCAATATGCCCAGTATAGTTTCACATATCAATACTCCCATACATTCCTCCTTGCACAAAATATAAAAATCTTTATTATCGCAAAAAACGGAAACTTCACCCGGTGTCCACCGGATGAAATCTCCATTCATCTTAACTAATTATCATATTGTTGAACATTCCAATAGATATTCCATGTTGAATAATCCTTTGCCTCATCATATTGGTACTCCACCAGAAATCTTCCTTTTTGATAATTCATAGTGGTAACACAGTTCTTCTTTGCATTCCATGAAACCAGGTATATTTCCCCATCGACTCCCGCATGGCCTCTGACCTCTTCTTCCGCCTGCTTCGACATACCACTTGGCCGACCCTTGTCTATAATAGGGCTGTCAAATCCATAATACTCCACGCCCAGCAGTTCTACGTTCATAACCACATTCTTGGCTTCCCTCAGAATCTGACGTTTCTGTACTGATTGATCCCAAAACCACAGGGCCGGTGCAATAACCACTATGCAGATTAGCAGGACAATCAGGGCAGTCTTCAGCGCCCGCTTGAGTCTTAACTTATAAGTGAGGGATTCATAATCGTTGGTTGTGTTTTGCAATTATGAAGCCCTCCTTTCATTTGTAGTGTTTGTATGGATTTATTAGTTAGTTGGTTGCAGGACTTTCGGCAACCTCCCACTTATTATTTTCCCAGGTAACCATATAATCGCCGGAATTATACACAAATTTAGTAATCTCCTTTGCATCACCAGTCGCATCAACATCAAAACCTGCCGTATCCTTTCCCACATTTGCTGTGCCGGACACGATTTTCACCTCGCCAATTGTCAAATTAGCCGATGGATATGTCTCGTTTGCAATCCGGGCATCCGCATAATCTGCCTGAACCTGGCTTAAGATCGTGGCTGCATCAGCTTTCGCGTTTGCCTGTTTTGCCTTGTCAACGTATTTAAGCAGCTGTGGCACCATAACTGCTGCCAGAATCAGAATGATAACAACTACAACGATAAGTTCTACCATTGTGAAACCTTTTTTGTTCTTACTTTTGTCTCTCAATTTTTTAATCATAAACTATCATCCTCCTGTTTCTGATTATGAACCTTAGCCTTGGGCCTGCACCTGTCTTATGTAAATTGCCTTCCGGCTGGAAAAAAGTCCCTAATCCCGCCATTTCATCATTTAATGGCGTCTTTATTTATGATATGTTTAATATACGCTTTTCTTCGAATATTGTCAATAATCAACAACGCAATGCATGGCTTATTTTCAAGGTTTGTCGGTATTTCTTTTTTCCCCGCCGGATTTTTATTGTGCATTTTTTACATAGTCTAAGATTCACATTTGCATAAAATGCTGGCTTATTTTCGCCATTCATGCCACTTTTTTGCCTAATCATACATTCTTATGCATTTTCCCGAAAGTTTATACTATTTTGATCCTGGCATATTTGTCAAAAAATAAACTTTATGCAAAAAATACATAATCAAATTGCATAAATATTTTCCCTATGCTATAATTTTCACAACACGTACTAATCACAAAGGGTAGCACCTGCGTGAAAAGGCGCACAGATTCGTATGATATATTTAGGGGTAGGGGAATTCTGCCCTTTCAGGACCTGACGCCATAGGCGCCGGGTCTTTTTTATTTGATTTCATCATGAAGAAGGCGCAATAGAACGAATACTAATAGGATGGGGTGATCTATGAAAGATTTAAAGTATTTAATTGATAAGCTGAAGATGCAAAGATCCCTGACTCGGGATGAATGGACAGCGCTGATTGGCGGAAGGACGCCGGAACTTGCCGGTTACCTCTTTGAGCTTGCCCGCGAGGAGCGCCACCTGCACTACGGACATGACGTGTATGTCCGGGGGCTGATCGAATTTACCAACTACTGCAGGAATGACTGCCTCTATTGCGGCATCCGCAAAAGCAACCCAAATGTCAGCCGCTACCGGCTAAGCGAGGAGCAGATTCTGGACTGCTGCCGGATCGGCTATGATCTGGGCTTTCGCACCTTCGTGCTGCAAGGCGGGGAGGATGGCTATTACACCAGGGAGCGGATGGTACATTTGATTGAGCGCATCCGGTCCATGTATTCGGATTGCGCCATCACGCTTTCCATCGGCGAGAAATCCCGGGAGGATTACCAGGCATTCTATGAGGCAGGCGCCAACCGGTATCTATTGCGGCACGAGACATTTAACGCCAATCACTATTCCAGGCTGCATCCGCCGTCCTTAAGCGCGGCTGCCCGGCAGAAATGTCTCTGGGACTTAAAAGACATTGGCTACCAGACAGGCACTGGATTCATGGTGGGCTCGCCTTACCAGACGATGGAGAATCTGGCTGAAGACATGCTCTTTATTCGGGAACTCAATCCGCAGATGGTGGGCATCGGGCCATTTATCCCCCACCATGACACGCCGTTTTCTAAAGAAGCAGCCGGAACGCTGGAACTGACCCTGTTTATGCTGGGGCTTCTCAGACTGATGCTTCCCAAGGTCCTGCTGCCCTCCACTACGGCGCTTGGCACCATCGATCCGAAGGGCCGGGAACTTGGAATTCTGGCAGGGGCAAATGTGGTGATGCCTAATCTGTCGCCGACCGGCGTGCGAAAGGACTATGCGTTGTATGACAACAAGATCTGCACCGGGGATGAGGCCGCGGAATGCCGCCGATGCCTGGAGCGGCGCATGGAATCCATCGGCTACCGCGTCGTCACAGCCAGGGGCGATTCACTGAACCTATAAAATATTACGCTATCGAATAGCAGGAGGAAATAATTATGTATGATGTAAATTCAAAACACGCTGAAGACTTTATCAACCACGAGGAGATTCTGGAGACTCTTGCCTATGCGGACGAGAACAAGGATAATCTGGAACTGGTGGAATCCTTGATCAACAAGGCTGCCTTAAGAAAGGGGCTCTCCCACAGAGAGGCTTCCGTGCTTCTTGCCTGTCAGGATCCCGCCATGAACGAGAAGATATTCAAGCTGGCAGAACAGATCAAGAAGGATTTCTACGGAAACCGTATCGTCATGTTCGCCCCTCTGTACCTTTCCAACTACTGTATCAATGGATGCACCTACTGTCCTTATCATATGAAGAACAAGCATATCGCAAGGAAGAAGCTGACCCAGGAGGAGATCCGCAAGGAAGTCATCGCGCTTCAGGATATGGGGCACAAGCGTCTGGCTCTGGAGGCCGGAGAGGATCCAGTGCACAACACCATGGATTATTATCTGGAATGCATTGACACCATATATAAGATCAAGCATAAAAATGGGGCCATCCGCCGTGTAAATATCAACATCGCAGCCACAACGGTGGACAATTACCGCCTTCTGAAAGAAGCAGGGATCGGTACATACATCCTGTTCCAGGAGACCTATCACAAGGAAAGTTATCTGCAGCTTCATCCCACGGGTCCAAAGCATGATTACGACTATCACACTGAGGCGATGGACCGCGCTATGGAGGGCGGCATCGACGATGTAGGCGTAGGCGTTCTGTTCGGCCTGGATAAGTTCCGCTATGAATTTGCAGGACTTCTGATGCATGCAGAGCATCTGGAAGCAGCGTTCGGCGTAGGACCGCATACCATCAGCGTTCCCCGGCTGCGCGATGCCGACGATATCGACGCATCCTCCTTTACCAATGGAATCGATGACGATACCTTTGCCAAGATCGTAGCCTGCATAAGAATTGCGGTTCCATATACCGGCATGATCATCTCCACCAGAGAAAGCCAGAAGACCAGAGAGCGCGTCCTTCACCTGGGCATCTCCCAGATCAGCGGCGGTTCCAGAACCAGCGTCGGCGGCTACTGCGAGCCGGAGCCGGAAGATGAGAAGTCCGAGCAGTTCGATGTGATCGACAGCCGTACTTTGGATGAGGTTGTCCGCTGGCTGATCGAAATGGAATACATCCCAAGCTTCTGTACTGCATGCTACCGGGAAGGCAGAACCGGCGACCGCTTCATGTCTCTTTGCAAGAGCGGGCAGATCCAGAACTGCTGCCATCCCAACGCGCTGATGACGCTGGAGGAATATCTAACCGATTACGCTTCTCCAGAGACAAAAGCGCTTGGACAGAAACTGATCGACAAGGAAGTATTCAACGTACCGAATGAAAAGGCGCGCGCGGTAGTCCTAGAGAATCTGAAACTGATCCGGGAAGACAACCGAAGAGATTTCCGTTTCTAATTATAGATCCATCCAGGCCCAAAGGAGGTATATGAACTATGAGTCTAAATAATACGCCCTCTTCCGAGCGGGTACACATCGGCATCTTTGGCAGGCGTAACGCCGGGAAATCCAGCATCATCAATGCCCTGACCGGGCAGAGCCTGGCCATCGTATCGGATGTCAAGGGCACCACCACCGACCCTGTGCTAAAGGCCATGGAACTGCTTCCTCTTGGCCCTGTCGTCATGATCGATACGCCAGGGCTGGATGACGAGGGCGCGCTTGGGTCGCTAAGAGTCCAGAAGGCGTACCAGGTGCTTAACAAGACGGATATCGCCGTCCTGGTGGTTGACGGCACGGCTGGCATGACCCGCGAAGACCTTCTTATTCTTGACCGGATCAAGGATAAGAAGATCCCTTATGTGATCGTCATGAACAAGGCTGACCTGGCCGTTCCGGGCGCAGCGTCTCAGGCCGCTCTTTCAGGCAAGCCGGATGAGCACGTCATCTGGGTCAGCGCCGCTGACAGCCGGAACATCCATGAACTAAAGGAACTGATTGCAAGCCTTGCCCCCGCCGAGGACGGCGGCCGCCGCATTGTAGGGGATTTGATCCATCCTTCCGATTTCGTGGTGCTGGTGGTTCCCATAGATAAGGCTGCCCCCAAGGGCCGCCTCATCCTGCCTCAGCAGCAGACGATCCGGGATATTCTGGAGTCGGATGCCACGGCCATCGTGGTCAAGGAAGATGAACTTAGCCGTACCCTTGAGACCCTTGGGAAAAAACCATCTCTGGTCATCACGGACAGCCAGGTCTTTGCCAAGGTTTCGAAGGCCACTGCGCAGGACATTCCTCTGACTTCTTTTTCTATCTTATTTGCAAGGTATAAGGGGAATCTTAAGACTGTGGTAAATGGGGCCAGATACTTGGATTCTCTGAAGGAGAATGACACAGTCCTGATCTCGGAAGGCTGCACCCATCACCGCCAGTGTGAAGATATCGGAACGGTAAAGCTGCCCCGCTGGATACAAGAGTATACTGGCAAGAAATTGAACTTTACGTTTACCAGCGGAACGGAATTCCCACTGGAACTAAAGGCCTATCAGTTGATCGTCCATTGTGGCGGCTGCACGCTGAATGAACGGGAGATGAAATACCGTCTCAAATGCGCGCAGGATGCCGGCGTTCCCATGACCAATTACGGAACGGCCATCGCATATATGCAGGGCATCCTGGAGCGCAGCATTGACATATTTCCATCTTTAGATTATATTTAGAAAATCTTCAGAATTATAACAAGGGATACTTAATAATTCCCCTATACAATAAGACCATAGAAAACAAGCATTCAGGTCTTATCGTATAGGGGGTTTATTTATGAGAGCATATATTGAGGAAAGGAAAAATGAGATACTTGCCATCAGTCCATTTGCGGATCTTAACTATGAACGTGCTTATTCCGCCACATCTTTGATCTTGATGTTCTTCCTCTTTTCTTTTACCGGATGGATCTGGGAAGTCCTGATCCACATCATCGAAGACGGAATGATCATCAACCGCGGCCTTCTTCTCGGCCCATGGCTTCCCATCTATGGAACCGGCGGCGTCCTGATCCTGATGCTGTTAAAAAGATGGCGCAGCCAGCCGCTTATGACCATGGGACTCATCATGCTCTTATGCGGAACCGTCGAATACATTACCAGCATAGGCCTGGAATTCTTCTTCGGCCAAAGATGGTGGGATTACAGCGACATGCTCTTTAACTTCCAGGGCAGGATATGCCTGGAAGGCCTACTGATCTTCGGCATCGGAGGTCTGTTCTTCATCTACCTGATTGCCCCCAAGATCGACAACCTGCTTCAAACCGTATCGCAGAAGGCGAAAATGTATCTGTGCGTGGCATTATCCTTCCTCTTTGTTGCGGACCTGATTCGTTCCTTCCTGTCCCCGAATATGGGATTCGGAATCACGGGGTAGCGGTTTACCTTACTTCGATCCTGCCCATCACTTCCCCGATGGGTGCCGCAATTGTAAGTTCCGCTCCTACTTCTTTTGCGGTAGCGCTCTTATTGATCACCACCAGGTGCCTGCCCCGGAAGTAATCAATGAATCCTGCCGCCGGATACACGATGAGAGACGTCCCCCCGATGATAAGCGTATCCGCCTCGCTGATTGCCCGGATGCTCTTATCCACCGTCCGGGAGTCCAGGCTTTCCTCATACAGCACCACATCCGGCTTGATCGTGCCTCCACAGGAGCACTTGGGAATTCCTTCGGAATTCTTCACATAGGCCGCATCATAGGACTTGCCGCATCTCTGGCAGTAATTGCGCAGAATGCTCCCGTGCAGTTCCAGCACGTTCCTGCTTCCCGCCGCCTGGTGAAGTCCATCAATATTCTGGGTGATGACCGCCGTCAGCTTGCCTGCCGCCTCCAGTTCCGCCAGTTTCAGATGGGCTGGATTGGGCTTCGCATCCAGAAACATCATTTTGTTCTTATAGAATTCATAAAAATCTTCCGTCCTGCTCACAAAGAAACTGTGGCTTACGATCTGTTCCGGGGAGTACTTATACTGCTGCCGGTAGAGCCCGTCCGCACTGCGAAAATCCGGGATATTGCTCTCCGTGGATACGCCTGCGCCCCCAAAAAACACGATGTTGCCGCTGTCATCAATAATCCGCTGTAACTTGCTTACTTCCTCTTCATACATGGCAATTCCTCCTGACATGTCTGCTGTAATCCTTTCACATACAGCCTGCTAATTTGCGTGTTCTATCCAATCAATGACATCCCTTAGGCTTCTAAGTTCAGCCGTAATTCCATCTTTGACTTCCTCCGGCACCACCACCACATCCGGAATGTGGATAATATAGCCGCCAGCCGCCTTTCCCGCCTGCACGCCGGATATACTGTCCTCCAGCACCAGGCACTCCCTCATTGGCACGCCCAGATCTTCCGCCGCTTTCTGGAAAATATCCGGAAATGGCTTGCTGCGTTTCACTTTATTTCCATAGGCAACTGCGTCGAAATACTCATAGACTCCGGCAATCTTCAGCATCTTCTCAGCCAGCGACTGCTGGGTGGAGGTAGCCACCGCCATACGGATATCCTGTCCCTTCAGATATTCCAGGAGTTCCGGCAGGCCTTCTTTTAAAGGAACGCCTTTTTCCTCGATATAGCGGTGCTGCAATTCATCTTTGCGCCCCATGCAGCCGTCAAAATCAAACTCCCGTCCAAATCTTTGAAGGAAGGCGTTGCGGATCGCCGTCGGATTCTGCCCCCGGAAACTGTCCAGGAACTCCTCCGTCATGTCAATCCTAAGTTCATCGCCTACCTGGTTCCACAGAACCGTTGCCAGACGTTCTGTATCAAACATCAGGCCGTCCATGTCAAATATTACGCCTCGTACCATAAATTATGACTCCCTTTTCTTGTAAACTATAATCGTTTCTACCGTTCTATTCTATCTTATTTCAATCATATTTTCCATACATTCTGACAAATCAGCGTTTTCGTATTTAAAAAATAATTAAGAGGGCGCCCCTCTATGAATCTTTCCAATTCATGGTTTGGGGACACCCTCTAGAATGTCTGGCTGTCATGCTATTGTGACCGGTTCTTGCTATAGCCGGTAAAGAATTCCGATAATGCATCCAAGGTCTTCACCAGCACGGGAATCTCCGCCTCGTCCAACTTATCCAGGATCGCCCGGGTCATCTGGCGGTGATAGTCTTCGTGATGCCGGTACGCCTTCACGCCCCGGTCCGTGAGCTTCACGAATACCACCCTGCGGTCTTCCTCGCTGCGCCTGCGCTCTACATATTTCTTATTTACCAGGCTGTTCATGGCCGTCGTCAGGGAGCCTACGGTAATATTCAGCTTCTTGGCTATGGAGGACATATTATTGCCATCGCCCAGCCCGATGGCCTCGATGACGTGCATGTCATTATTCGTAAGATCCTTAAACTCTTCTGTAATAATGGCCTTCTCCTCCAATTCCCAGATCTCGTTGATCAGGTTCACCAGAATATTGTTGATTGTTGCGTATGCGTTTTCCATTCCCTGCTACCCTTTCTGCTTGACGATTCTTGTTATATCCACATTATACCCTCTCCGGCATCAGAGAATCAATCACTTCTTTTACCGTTTCCAGGTGATCTGCCTTGTAGGCGTATGCACCGCAGAAAAGAAGGGCGTCATCCACTTCTCCCCTGGCCGCATGTACGAGAGCATCCGTAATGCAGTAAGGAATCTCACTGGGATTGCATTTGTGGAGGCAGCCGTGGCAGGAACTGTGAGGAATCTGCTCCCCTGCCATGACTTTTTCCATAAATGGATTCAAGATCGCGCGGCCCGGCATTCCCACCGGGCTTTTTACGATGACGATATCCGTTTCTTTCGCGTTCAGATAGGCTTCCTTGTACTTGATATGTGCATCGCACTCTTCTGTGGTTACGAATCTGGTGGCTGCCTGTATGGCATCCACTCCCAGCGAAAATGCATGCTCTGCCTGCGCCTTATTTTCGATCCCACCGGCAAGCGCCACCGGAATCTGGCAATGGAACTCTTCTTCGTAGGATTTCACCGTGTCTAAGATAACGCTGACTTCCGCGTCATAGGCTGCCTGGTCATAGGATTCCAACTGCTCTTTGGTAAAGCCTAAGTGCCCTCCGGCTTTCGGCCCTTCGATGACCAGAAGATCCGGCATTCTCTTATATTTCCTGCCCCAGTACTTCAGGATCACCTTGGCGGACTTATCGGTGGAGACGATGGGGGTCAGCTTCGTCTGGCTGTCGCCCGCGATTCTTGGCAGGTCCGTGGGAAGCCCCGCGCCGGATATGATGAGATCTGCCCCGGCTTCAATGGCCGCCTTTACATACTCTTCATAGTGCCGCATGGCTACCATGATATTGAATCCAATGATTCCATCCGGCGCGATCGCTCTTGCCTTGTCGTATTCCTTTTTTATGGCTCTTAGATTCGCTTCTTTGGTATTCGTATCAAAATCCGGTTCCATAAAACCAATCTGAGCGGCAGAGATGATCCCGATGCCGCCCTCTTTCGCAACTGCTCCAGCGAGGCGGCCCAGGCTGATCCCCACTCCCATGCCGCCTTGTATCAACGGAACCTTTGCTTCTATATTCCCCATTTTCAATGGTCTTGCTTCCATATTCTTTCTCCTACATCTTCCGAAATCTATCGTACCTATGCTTCGTCAGTTCTTCAGCTGACAGTTTTCCATAGGAAATTAAAAACCGCTCCATCTCCCGCTCCAGCTGCGTAATGACCTTCTTTAGATTCTGCACGGTATAGTGAGCCGGCTCCGGGAATACCTGCTCCACGATTCCCAGACGCTTAAGGTCTCCTGCCGTCAGCTTCATCACGCCTGCCGCCTCTTTTGCCATAGTGCTGTCCTTCCACAGGATGCTGGCAAATCCTTCCGGCGAGAGAATGGAGTAGATGGAGTTCTCAAGCATCCATACCTCGTCTGCCGTTGCCATGGCAAGGGCGCCGCCGCTCCCGCCTTCGCCGATAATCACGGAAAGTACCGGGACTTTTAAGCCTGACATCTCATAGATGTTTCTGGCAATGGCCTCTCCCTGGCCCCTCTCCTCTGCTTCCAGGCCGCAGAACGCTCCTGGCGTATCTACAAAGCAGATGACCGGACGGGCGAATTTTTCCGCCTGCTTCATCAGCCTCAACGCCTTGCGGTAGCCGTCCGGAGATGGCATTCCGAAATTACGCTCGATATTCTCCTTGGTGTTGGTTCCCTTGGCCTGGGCGATCACCGTCACCGGCTTGCCGTGGAATCTGGCCACGCCGCCGATGATCGCCTTGTCATCTGCATAATATCTGTCTCCGTGAAATTCTATGAAATCCGTAAACAGTGCTTCGATATAGTCGCTGCCTACCGGACGGTCCTTCATACGGGAAATCTGCACCCGGTCCCAGGCATTTGCCACCTTGTTGTTCGGCAGGGCTGCGTCTGCTTCCTCTGCCTCCATCTCTATCTGCGCTTCCCCGGCTTCTTTCTTAATAAATCCGATCTGAAGAATAGATGCTTCTTCATGCGCTGTCTCAGCCTCATTCTTATGCAGTTTCAGAATCTGGGACAGCGTCTCCCTTAACTGCGGACGCTCCACGATTCCGTCGATGAATCCGTGCTCCAGAAGGAACTCGGAACGCTGGAACCCCTTCGGCAGTTTCTGTCCGATGGTCTGCTCGATGACTCTGGGACCTGCGAATCCAATCAGCGCCTTCGGCTCTGCCAGTATCACGTCGCCCAGCATGGCGAAGCTGGCCGTCACGCCTCCGGTGGTAGGATCCGTCAGCACGCTGATATAGAGAAGCCCTGCGTCGCTGTGGCGCTTAAGGGCAGCGGAAGTCTTGGCCATCTGCATCAGGGACGTGATTCCCTCCTGCATCCTGGCGCCCCCGGAGCATGCGAAGATGATCATCGGAAGTTTTTCTTCGGTGGCTCTTTCTACCGCCCGGGCGATCTTCTCGCCCACCACTTCGCCCATGCTGGCCATGAGAAAACGTCCGTCGCAGACGCCAAGGGCAACTTCAGTTCCATGAATACATGCTTTTCCTGTAATGACAGCCTCATCAAGACCCGTTTTTTCCTTAAGTACTTCCAGCTTCTCTTCGTATCCTTTGTAATCCAGCGGGTTCCTGGTGGCAAGCCCCTGATCCCACTCTTCAAACGTGCCTTCATCTGCCACCATCTCTATGCGGCGGTATGCGTGGACACGGAAATATCCTCCACATTTGGGGCAGATATAATAGCCCTTTTTCACATCCTCCGCAATAATGGCGCTGCCGCATTTATTACATTTGCGCAGAAGCCCTTCCGGAACTACCGGCTTCGCAGCACTCAAAGAAATATAATTTTTCCTGCCAGAAGAAAGTCTGGTCTTTTTAAACATGTTGTCTAATTTCATAGAATGTCACCTTTACATTTTCTCAATAAATTCAATGTCAATATCCCCGGAGAGATAGTCCGGGTGGTTCAGAATCTCATACTGGTAGTCTACGTTGGTATCTATTCCTTCAATAATGATCTCCCCAAGGGCGCTCTGCATCTTGCGGATGGCCTCATTGCGGTTCTTGGCCCATACGATCAGCTTCGCCACCATGGAATCATAGTAAGGCGGGATGGTATAGCCGCTGTAGATCGCCGAGTCGATGCGGATTCCCTTGCCGCCCGGCAGATACATATCCGTTATGGTGCCTGGGGACGGGCGGAATCCCTTTTCCGGGTTCTCCGCGTTAATCCTGCACTCGATGGCGTGGCCGCTCAGATGCACGTCTTCCTGGGCGTAAGATAACTTCTTGCCCGAAGCGATACGTATCTGCTCCTTGATCAGATCGATCCCAGTCACCCATTCCGTCACCGGATGCTCTACCTGGATCCGAGTGTTCATTTCCATAAAATAGAAGTTCCCATTCTTCTCCAGAAGGAATTCTATGGTTCCTGCATTTACATAGCCCGCTGCCTTTGCCGCCTTGACGGCCGCGTCTCCCATCTTCTTACGAAGTTCCTCGGACAGCGCGACGGACGGAGATTCTTCGATCATCTTCTGATGGTTCCGCTGGATGGAGCAGTCCCGCTCTCCAAGATGGATGACGTTGCCGTAGCTATCCGCCAGAATCTGGAACTCGATATGCCTTGGGTGCTGGACGAAATGCTCGATATACATGGTATTGTCGCCAAAGGCCATCTGGGTCTCCTTCTGAGCCGTATTGAAACTCTGCTGGAATTCTTCTGGCGTATTGGCCACACGCATACCTTTGCCGCCTCCGCCAAGGGCAGCCTTTACGATGACCGGATATCCCACCTCATCCGCGATCCTGGCGCCTTCCTTCGCGTCATAGATTGGCTCCTTGCTTCCGGGAATCACCGGAACCCCTGCGGCTACCATGGTATTCCTGGCTTCCTGCTTATTTCCAAGCCTTGCGATAACCTTGGAATCCGGACCGATAAAGGTGATGTTGCACTGCTCGCACAACTCCGCGAATTTTGCATTCTCCGACAGGAACCCAAATCCCGGATGTATGGCATCCGCGCCGGTCACGATGGTCGCGCTGATGATGCGGTCCATGCTGAGATAACTCTCGCTTGATGGTGCCGGCCCGATGCAGACCGCCTCGTCCGCCAGTTTCGTATGCAGGGCCTCCCGGTCCGCCTCCGAATATACCGCTACCGTCTCAATACCCATTTCCCGGCAGGCACGGATGATACGCACCGCAATCTCGCCCCGGTTGGCAATTAATACTTTCTTTATCATGCATCTCACCTATCCAATCATAAATGTCAACTCTGCGCTTACGACCGTCTTGCCGTCCACGCTTGCTATTGCCTCGCCCACGCCCACAGGGCCTTTCTGCTTGATGATCTTCGTCTCCAGGCGAACCTTGTCGCCAGGCACGATCTTTCCCTTGAACTTGCACTTGTTGATGCCGCCGAAATAGGCGATCTTTCCCTTGTTCGCCTCCATGCTCAAGATGGCGACCGCGCCCACCTGCGCCAGCGCCTCCACCGTCAGCACGCCCGGCATCACCGGCTCCTGCGGGAAATGGCCCGCGAAGAACTCCTCGCGGTATGATACGCATTTATACCCCACGGCATACTGCCCCGGCTCGTAGTCCTCGATGTAGTCGATGAGAAGGAACGGGTGGCGATGGGGGATGATCTGCTTGATCTGGTTGATATCTAAATGGTTCATATTGCCTCCTTAATAAATACGCACGTAACATTTTTCACTTTGACACGTGACATTTTTCAAAAGTGTTACGTGTCAAAGTGAAAAATGTTACGTGTCAATTTGCAAAACTGGTGCGTCAAATTGATTTATCCAATGCGAAACAGCGGCTGGCCGTATTCTACCGCTTGCCCGTTCTCGACGAAAATCTCCGCAATTGTTCCGTCATAGTCGCTTTCGATTTCGTTCATCAGCTTCATGGCTTCTACGATTGCGAGGGTCTGGCCTTTTTTCACGGTATCGCCTACGGATACGAATGGATCCGCGTCTTCGGACGGCGCTGCATAGAAGGTGCCGACCAGCGGGGATTCCACAATGTTTCCTTCTGGCTTTTGGCCGGCATCCGTATTTCCTGCCGTAACTATGCCTGCCGGGGAATGATCCATGGCAGGTGCATTCGCGCCAAAGATGCCTGCCGGAGGGATTTCTGTTCCCCCTGGCACTGCGGATATTACCTGTACTTTTCCTTGTTTCTTGGTAAGATGAATCTTCACGTCATCTTCTTCATATTTCAATCCGGTCAGTTCTGACTCTGATACGGCATCGATTATTTTGATAAGATTCTCAATTTCCATCATATTCAAGTCCTTTCTAACCTTCATTTCTAGGCTTCATATTTCTTAACCAGCAGGGTTGCGTTGTGTCCGCCAAATCCCAGGGAATTGGTCAGGACATAGTTCACATCCTTTACCACTGGCGCGCCAATGGCATAGTTCAGGTCGCATTCTTCGTCTGCTACTTCACTGCCTACGGTCTGGTGGATGAATCCCTCCTGGATGGTCTTGACGCAGGTAATGAATTCCACTCCGCCTGCAGCTCCCAGCAGATGCCCGATCATGGATTTCGTGGAGTTGACCACCACGTCCTTGGCTGCTTCTCCAAGGGCGATCTTGATCGCTCTGGTCTCGTACAGGTCATTGTGATGGGTACTGGTTCCGTGGGCGTTGATATAGTCTACCTGGGAAGGCTTTATTTGGCCTTCTTCTATGGCAAGGGACATGGCTTTGGCCGCCCCGCTTCCATCTTCCGCAGGGGAGGTGATGTGGTAGGCATCTCCCGTTGCCCCGTAGCCTGCCAATTCCGCATATATTTTTGCGCCTCTGGCCTTTGCGTGTTCTAGTTCTTCCAATACCACCACGCCAGCGCCTTCGCCCAATACGAAGCCGTTCCTGTCCTTGTCAAATGGGATGGAGGCCCGCTTCGGATCCTGGCTGGCGGATAATGCGGTCAGGCTTGTGAATCCGGCCACTCCGGTAGGGCAGATGCAGCTTTCCGTTCCGCCTGCCACCATGATATCCGCATCTCCATACTGAATAGCGCGGAATGCGTCACCAATACAGTTCGTACCGGATGCGCATGCGGTCACCACATTGGTGCATTTCCCCTTGAATCCCAGCTGGATGGAAATGTTTCCGGCTGCCATGTTGGATATCATCAGAGGCACCATCAGCGGGTTGACGCGGGAAGGGCCCTTGGTCAGAATCTTCTCGTATTCCCGCTCCACCGTCTGCAGGCTTCCGATTCCAGAGCCCACGATCACTCCTGCACGGAATGCGTCTTCCTTTTCAATCTCAAGTCCGGCGTCTTCATAAGCTTCCTTTGCGGCAGCCACCGCATACTGGGAAAATAATTCCATCCGCTTTGCCGCTTTGAAGTCCATCCGCTCTTTTGCCACGAAGTCTTTGACCTCTGCTGCCAGTTTTACTTTATAATCTGTGGTATCGAATCTGGTAATCTCTCCGATTCCAACTTTTCCTTCTTTGATCCCATTCCAGAACTCTTCCACCGAATTGCCAATCGGCGTAATTGCTCCAAGTCCGGTTACAACAACTCTTCTTTTCATACCTGTGTCTCCTTTACATTGCCATGCCGCCGTCTACGTGAAGCACCTGTCCTGTGATATAGCTTGCATCTTCCGATGCCAGGAATGCCACTGCCTGCGCTACCTGCTCAGGCTTTCCGAATGTTCCAAGAGGAATCTGGCTTACGCAGGCCTCTTTTACCTTATCCGGAAGTACTTCCGTCATGTCCGTGTCAATGAATCCCGGCGCGATGGCATTTACCGTAATGCCACGGGAAGCCAGTTCCCTGGCAGCCGCTTTGGTAAGGCCGATTACGCCGGCCTTGGATGCAGCATAGTTTGCCTGGCCCGCATTTCCGCTTACGCCCACGACGGAGGACATGTTGATGATGCGCCCGCTTCTTTGTCTGAGCATCTGGCGGGACGCAAAACGGATGGTGTTAAACGCGCCTTTTAAGTTGGTGTCAATCACTTGGTCGAAATCCTCCTCCGACATCTTCATCAGAAGGCCATCCCTCGTAATTCCCGCATTGTTAACCAGGATATCAATGCTTCCATAAGTCTTGATAACCTCCTGGATAAATGACTCGCATTTCCCATAATCGGAAATATTGCACTGGTATACTGCGGCCTTTCCCTGCGCGCCTTCAATCTCTGCCTTCACTTCTTCTGCCTTGTCTTTGGAGCCATTATAGTTAATGATAACGGTCGCCCCCATAGAGGCAAGCTTACATGCGATCGCTTTTCCAATCCCCCGGGAAGCCCCTGTTATCACTGCCACTTTTCCTTCTAACATAATTCACCTACTACTTTCTCTATATCCTCCCATGCGGAAATGTTATAGACTTTCACATCACGGTTAATTTTCTTCATAAATCCTGCCAGCGTGCGGCCTGGCCCTATTTCCACAAAGGTGTCCACGCCATCTGCGATCATGTTCTCCATGCTCTGCATCCAGCGCACCGGAGAACTGACCTGTTCTGCCAGAAGTTCCCGGGTCGCGGAAATGTCGTCTACTTTCTCAGCCGTCACATTCGTTACATACGGAATCTGAAGCGTATGTAATGCAGTATTCTTAAGTTCTTCCGCCAGTTCTTCTCCGGCCTTCTTAAGAAGCGGGGAATGAAATGGCCCGCTGACATTCAGCATGATCGCGCGTTTTGCGCCTGCTTCTTTCAACTTCTCTGCCGCTATGCCAACCGCCTCTGTGCGGCCTGTGATTACAATCTGGCCCGGGCAGTTATAATTCGCAATGGTCACGCCGTCGATCGTTTCAATTACCTTTTCAATGGCTGACGCATCCATTGCCATCACCGCGCACATGGCTCCCTCGCCTGCTGGCACGGTATTTTGCATCAGGATGCCTCTCTTTCGCACCAGCCGAATGGCATCCATATCGTCCATCCCGCCTGCGGCCGCAATCGCGCAGTACTCGCCAAGGCTGAGTCCTGCCGTGATATCCGGCTTAAGCCCTTTGTCTTCTGCGACCCTCGTCATGGCAAGGCAGGTGGTGACCAGTGCTGCCTGCGTATATTCTGTAACGTCAAGCTTATCATTTTCCTCAAAGCAGAGCGCCTTCATATCCAGTTGAAGGACTTCCCCCGCCTTGTCAAACATCTTGCCGGCAATCGCGCTGTTCTCATAAAAATCCGCGCCCATGCCGGCTTTCTGGGCGCCCTGGCCCGGATAGATAAATGCGATCTTACTCATAAAAACCTGCTCCTTTAATCATTGCATCCGTCTCTTCCACTAATTTGCCAATCAGTTCCTTACAGGACATTCTTTCCTTAACCATGCCTGCAATCTGCCCTGCCATCACGCTTCCGTTCTTCACGTCACCGTCCACGACGGCCTTGCGAAGTCCGCCAAGCGTAAGATGTTCTAATTCTTCAAAGCTTGCGCCCTTATTTTCAAGTTCCATATATTTCTTCGTCATTTCATTGCGAAGGGCACGGACCGGATGTCCTGTGGTTCTTCCTGTTACTCTGGAATCAATATCCTTCGCCTTTATAATTCGTTCTTTGTAGTTGTCATGAACCTGTGATTCATCTGTTACTACGAAATGGGTGCCCATCTGCACTCCCTTTGCGCCCAGCATGAATGCCGCCGCAATTCCGCGTCCATCCGCGATCCCGCCTGCGGCGATCACCGGAATGCTTACCGCGTCCACGATCTGCGGTACCAGTACCATGGTGGTATTCTCACCAATATGCCCGCCTGCCTCGCAGCCTTCCGCTACAAGAGCATCTGCTCCGCAGCGCTCCATACGTTTGGCGAGGGCGACAGAAGCAACCACGGGAATCACTTTTACTCCCGCATCTTTCCACATTTTCATGTATTTCTCAGGATTGCCGGCTCCGGTCGTCACCACTTTGACGCCTTCTTCTACGATAACCTTTGCCACCTCATCCGCGTAAGGACTCATAAGCATGATGTTTACGCCAAATGGCTTATCTGTCAGCTTCTTTGCTTCACGAACCTGCTCTCTTACCCAGTCAGCAGGCGCGCTCGCCGCGCCGATAAGGCCAAGGCCGCCAGCGTTTGATACGCCTGCCGCCAGATGATATTCGGCAACCCATGCCATGCCGCCCTGAATGATCGGATATTCGATTCCTAATAATTTGGTTACTTCTGTCTGCATATTTAAAACCCCGCTTCTTTTCTTATTCTTTGTGATTGTTGATGTATTTGATAACGTCTCCTACTGTCGCAATCTGTTCCAGATCTTCCGTCGGAATCTCGATTCCAAATTCTTCTTCCAACGCCATGACTAATTCAAACAAGTCCAGGGAATCTGCGCCCAGATCATCTTTAAAGGAAGATTCCTCTGTAATTGTCGCTGCGTCTACTCCTAAATTTTCTGCTACCATTTCTTTGATTTTGTCTAACATACTATTTGTTCTCCTTTTTCAATGCTTAATTCATATATATAAACTGGCATTTGCCAATTTATTTCCAGTCAAGAATGCTTGCGCCCCAGGTAAGCCCCGCGCCGAATCCTGCCATCACGATCTTCTGGCCTGACTTCAGGATTCCTTTTCGATTCAATTCATCCAGAAGGATCGGTATGCTGGCGGATGAGGTATTGCCGTATTCTCGAAGATTCATGGGGAACTTCTCAATCGGCTCCTTCAGCCGTTTTGCCACGGCTTCCACGATTCTTTGGTTGGCCTGGTGAAGAATGTAGTAATCCACATCCTCCTGCTCTATTTCATTTGCTTCCAGCACTTCCCGGATGACTTCCGGCACCTTCTTGACGGCGAACTTGAATACCGCCTGGCCATCCATCTGCATAAAATGCTCATCGTCTACCATTTCTTCCAGATTGATCTCAGAAGTCAGGCCATTGCCCTGATATCTGCTCTTGCAAGTAAGCGCGTCTCCCTTGCTCCCTTCCGAATGGGTCACCGGAAGATAATATCTGTCCTCCCCCGCCTTTACTACGGCGGCTCCGGCTCCGTCTCCAAACAGGATGCAGGTTCCCCGGTCCTTCCAGTTGGTCAGGTTGGACAGGCTCTCGCTTCCAATCACCAGCGCAGTCTTATATACCCCGCCTGCGAGATAGGCCGTTGCCGTATTATAAGCAAGCACGAACCCCGTGCATGCCGCCCCGCCCAGGTCAAAGCAGGTAGCGTGGATGGCGCCCAGTTCTTTTTGCACCTGGCATGCGGTACAAGGGAGAACCACATTCGATGAAATGGTCGCCACCAGAATCAGATCCACCTCCTCCGGGGAGATGCCCGCATTCTCAAGCGCCCGGCGCCCGGCCTGCACAGCCATGGATACCGTCGTCTCCTCTGTAATGATGTGCCGCTTCGCGACCCCGGTCCGCTCCTGTATCCATTCGTCGCTAGTCTCCACCAGTTTGGCAATATCGTTGTTGTCCATTATGTACGATGGCGTACATGCCCCCGTGCCATATATTATTCCAGTCATATGAGTTCCTCTGATTTATTTTGATTGTAGATTATTTTGACTTTCAAAGTATATAGCCATTCTTTTCGTTTGTCAAGTACTTTGATCATCAAAATATTTCGACAAATAAATAACAGGACACGTAACACTTTTCACTTTTGCACGTAACATTTTTCAAAAATGTTACGTGCAAAAGTGAAAAGTGTTACGTGTCCAAATTGACATTCCCCCACCTATATTATATATTTAAACCACAATCACTCAACTCAATCATTGAAAAGGAGTTTGCGCCATGAATGAAAAGAACCGTAAATTTCTCACAGAAATCCTGGATATCACAAAAATATTCTTCACTGCCCTTGCAATTGCCATCACCGTAAATACTTGTCTTATCGCCAATGCCAGCGTACCCACCGGTTCTATGGAGACCACTGTTATGACCGGAGACCGGATTATCATCAATCGCCTTTCCTACAAGTTTGACAGTCCTAAACGCGGTGATATTGTCAGTTTTATCTTACCAGATGACGGGACCAGCCAGTATCTGAAGCGTATTATCGGACTTCCCGGGGAGACTATTAAGGGAAAGGACGGCGTCGTATATATTGATGGCGCGCCTCTTGATCCGGACTATACGGATCAGGTAATCAATGAGGACTTTGGACCTTTTACCGTCCCCGAAGGCTGCTACTTTATGATGGGCGATAACCGCAATAATTCCTGGGATTCCCGCTTCTGGAAGAACAAATATGTAAGCCTTGATGCCATTATTGGAAAGGCCGAATTCTGTTACTTTCCACATCCCCGCATCCTGGAGTAGTATGCAAATGGAAAAAATCTATGTTTCTTTTATCCAAATGGATGAGCAAAGGGCAACGCCAAGTATCACGACTCCGCCGACAATTTCCCTGATAGCAGGCACTTCGCCCAGGAAAATGAGCGCATATAGGATTCCATATACCGTCTCCATCCCCGAGATAATTCCGGCGGTCTGTGCCTTCACTCCTTTTTGCGCCGTAACATACAGGGAATAGGCGAAAGCCGTACATATAATTCCGGTAAACGCCACGCCCAGAATGTCTGTAGGGCGCCATTGTGCTTGTACCCACAGAAGTGACGGAAGAAGAACCACTGCTGCGGTCCCCTGTTCATATAGGCATATGACCCGCCCCACATAGCGCTCGGAAAAATACCGGTTCGCCAGCGTCATGACTGCATAGGTCAGGCTGCATATCATCCCCCACATGATTCCTACCGTCATATCATTATCCAGGGAAAACTCAGGGATGGTTATCATCACGCCAGCCAAAAGCAGGATGGTTTTCACGATATTTCCCGTGCATATTCTTTCGTGGAAGACCAACGGCTCCAAAAATGTCAGGAACAACGGAAATGTAGAAAATGTGATTGCCCCGATCGCGACCGTCGATACCTTGATAGACTGAAAAAATGTGGTCCAATGTACTGCCATCACGATACCGGTCAAGATAATCAGCACATAATCTTTCCCGCAATTCAGCCGTAACTTATCTTTTTTCACCAAGACTATGACAAGCAGCATCAAAGAAGAACTGATTACTCTTCCCAATGCCACCATGATTGCCGGGACCTTCACGAACTGCGCGACTACTCCGTCCAGTCCGAACAGCATGACTGCAATATGCAGAAATATTACATCCTGCTTATTTGCTGCTATTTTTTCACCCATTTGATTTGTATTTTCTTCTCTGCTCATTTTCTCCTCGCTAATCTGCATATTTTTTTCTGTTCTTATTTTTACAAAAAAGGGAATTATTTTCAATCATTTTTTCTCCCTCTCTTCTATCTTCTTTTCCCAAAGCAAGCTTGCAGCCTCTTTCTTTTTACTTTAGTGTAACATTTTTCAAGACATTCTCCCTTTTCTCTGTTAAACTTAATATCTGATGGATGGTGTGCCCCTATGGCGCATCGAATTGCAAGGAGGAAGATTATGTTACACCAGCAAGAGCAGCGTCATATCTATTATGACCCGGATCTTAAAATAGAGGCTTACAATCTGATTGGAATCGTCCAGAAATTCCCTAACCATTTCCATGAATGCTATGTCATCGGCTTCGTGGAAGGCGGATGCCGCCATCTTTGGTGCAAGAATGAAGAATATGATCTGAAGGCCGGAGACCTGATACTTTTCAATCCCAGAGACAATCATTACTGCGCCCCTCTCAACGGGGAGCATCTTGATTACAGGGCGCTGAATATTGATGTCGATATCATGGGACAGGCCGCCTATGAGATTACAGGGGAGAGATATCTGCCCCATTTTTCCAGCACAGTGCTTTGGCAAAGTGACATCACCCCGGCGCTTTCCAAGGTATATGATGCGATCCTGAACCAGGCGCCTGCAATGGAGAAGGAGGAAGCCTTCTTCTTCCTTTTGGAGCAGCTCCTTACCGAGTACAGCGTACCGGCCTGCGAAGCATCCAGAGCCGAGCCTGACCGTCAGATTCAAAAGTTATGCAGTTATATGGAAGCGCATTTCGCGGAAAACATTACGCTGGACTCCCTGCTTGACATGTGCGGATATGGGAAATCCTATCTGCTGCGTTCCTTTACCCGTCAGACAGGAGTTTCCCCTTACCGCTATCTCCAGACGATCCGCCTGGACCGCTCGAAGAAGCTGCTGGAGCAGGGCGTGCCGCCCATAGAGGCTGCAGCCATGACAGGATTCTCAGACCAAAGTCACTTTACCAACTATTTTAAAGAGTTTATCGGCCTTACGCCAAAGCAATATCAGAGAATCTTTACAACTACCGCAGATACAAATGAAACTACAAATAAAGACACAATTTCAGACAGAAAAGGAGACTTATCATGAACCGCCACTCAAGCCACTCGGCCGGACGCACCGGCCATATTGCCGCTTTTATCACCATCCTCATCTGGGGAACCACCTTTATTTCCACAAAGGTGCTTCTTCGCACTTTCACCCCCATTGAAATACTCTTCGTCCGGTTTCTAATCGGCTACCTGGCGCTGTGGCTTGTGCGCCCCAAGAGGCTTGCGCCTGCTGCCAGAAAAGAAGAATGGTACTTTGCCGCCGCGGGGCTGTGCGGAATCACCTTATATTATCTGTGTGAAAATGTGGCGCTTACCTTCACGCTTGCATCCAACGTAGGGGTCATCATCTCTATCGCCCCCTTCTTTACCGCGCTGTTTGGCTGCATCTTTCTGAAGGATAAGCGGCCTTCCCCCAGATTCTACCTGGGCTTCGTGATCGCGATCATCGGCATCTGCCTGATCAGCTTCACAGGTGTATCCGAGCTGGAACTGAATCCCATGGGCGATTTCCTGGCGGTCGCGGCGGCGCTGATCTGGGCAGCCTACTCCACCATCACCAAGAAGATCAGCTCCCTGGGGTACGATACGATCCTGACCACCAGAAGAACCTTTTTCTATGGAATCGTCTTTATGATTCCATTTGTGGCGGCCTCAGATTTCCAGATTACTTTCGCTCAGATCACGCAGGCGCAGAACTTCCTGAATCTCGCTTTCCTTGGCTTCGGCGCCTCCGCCCTATGCTTCGTGACCTGGAATGTTGCGGTCAAGGCCTTGGGAGCGGTTAAGACCAGCGTATATATCTATCTGGTTCCGGTCATCACCACGGTCACTTCCGTGCTGATCCTCCACGAAAAGATTACCTGGATCGCCGCTCTTGGCATCCTGCTGACCCTGATTGGATTATTCCTCTCCGAGAAGAGACGCCCTGCCATAGACTCGGCTTGCAATGCAGAGAATGCATGATCATGCCGCATTTCAAAGATAAACATTCCATAATAAATATAAAAATCCTGGAAGATTTTATTTTTCTTCCAGGATTTTTATATTCTCCTCTCCCTTCCCAATACACTATTCACATATTTCACATTTCATTATTAGCAAATATGCACAAATAAAATATATTTATCTGAAAATTATTGACATCCCGTTCACTTCAAAGTAATATGATGGCATAAACCAAGACATCAGATGACCTGATATCCAGATGTCTAAAAGTCAAAAGGAGGAAAAAATATGGCTAACATTTATTATGACCAGGATGCAAATCTTGAATTGGTAACAGACAAAGTGGTGGCAATCATCGGATACGGCAATCAAGGCCGTGCCCAGGCATTGAACATGAGGGATTCCGGCGTGAAGAAGATCATTATCGGCAGTCGGGAAGATGGCTCTTATGAACAGGCAATCGAAGATGGGTTTGAAGTATTTCCGATCGCGGATGCATGTAAAAAGGCAGATATCATCTTCATGCTTCTTCCAGATGAATTTGCGCCGAAGATTTTTGAGGAATCTATCGTTCCTGGATTAGAGGAAGGAAATATTATTAATTTCGCTTCTGCTTACAATATTACCTTCCATAAGATTGTCCCGCCGAAATTTGTAGATGTGGTGATGGCCGCCCCGCGAATGATCGGCGACGGCGTCCGGGAACTATACGTACGGGGCGAAGGCTCTCCTGCATTTGTAGGGGTAGCGCAGGATGCCTCAGGGATGGCTCTTGAATATGGAAAAGCGCTCTGCAAGGCAATCGGCGCGACCAAGAAGGGCGCGATTGAAGTGAAGTTCGATGATGAGACCTGCCTGGATCTGATGACGGAGCAGGGAATCTGGCCAATCATCTACCATGTATTTAACGAGGCATTTAAGCTTCATGTGAAAATGGGGCACCCGGAAGAAGCCGTTTTGATGGAAGAATATGTCTCGAAAGAGCCCATGTATATGATGGAGAAGGCTGCGGAGATGGGACTGTTCAAGCAGCTTCCATTCCATTCCCACACAAGCCAGTATGGCCAGCTGGTCAGTTATGAACTATATGATCCTACCCAAATCAGAGAATTTTTAAAGGATAGGTATGACAGGATACGAAATGGAGTCTTTGCCCAGGAATGGGAAAAAGAACAGAAAGAAAAGGATCTTGCTACATTGAAAGACTTAAGCGCTAAGGCTGTGAATAATGAATTATCCCAGGCCGAAGCCCGCTTATTTGAAAAATTAAAATAATCTGCTGATAAAAACTACGAAAGGAGGTAAAGCCATGTCAGACATCGCTAAAATTATCTTGTGGCTGATCATTGCAATTCTCGTGATCTTGGCATCTATTATCAAGTTGAAACTGAATCCCGTCATAGGGCTGATCTTTGGCAGCCTTATTATGGGCATCGGATGCAATCTGGGACTGGTGGAAACGGTATCTAACATAGGGACAGGATTTGGAAATCTTTTGGCCGGCATCGGATTGCCGATCGGCCTGGGCGTCATACTGGGCAAGCTGCTGGAAGAAAGCGGAGGCGCGCGTATCATTGCCGAGACGCTGGTAAAGAAGGCCGGAGAAAAATATGCGTTATATGCCCTTGGATTCGCCGCGTTCCTTCTGGCAATACCAGTATTCTTTGATATTACATTTATCATTCTTGTACCACTTGCGATTGAAGTAAGCAAAACGCTGAAAAAGCCGCTGCCATATACAATCGGCGCAATCACGATCTGTGCCGCCGGAGCACACACGCTTGTACCGCCAACTCCCAATCCCCTGGCTGCAGCGTCCATCTTTCACTTTGATTTGGGCATCATGCTTGGAGTCGGCGCGGCCGTCTGCCTGTTTGCGTGCATGGGCGGCATGTTTATCTACTTTAAGATGCTGGATAAAGGCTTCTGGAATAAAGAAGCCGATGAGACAGGACTCGTTGATGTAGCGGATCAAAAGCCTGTACCCGAGAATGCGCCATCTTTTGCGCTTGCACTGCTTCCTCTTCTTCTCCCGGTTATCTGCATCCTGTTAAGCACCATAAGCACGGCCCTTGGAGTAGAATCTAAAGCCATCTCCTTCATCAGCGACAAAACGATCGCCATGCTTCTTGGAACCCTGGCGGCATACTTGGTATCAAGACGTGCTTTAAAAGGAAAGATGGAAGAGTTCGCCAACCAGGCTGTGGCCTCTTCTGGTATCGTACTTCTGATAACCGGTGCTGGCGGCTCCTTCGGCGCCGTGATCAGCGCGACCGGATTTGCCGACAAGCTGGCAGAGACATTTCAGAGCGTAGGTTCTTCTCCCATCATGATCGTTCTGGTAGCCTTCGGGCTTGCGGTAGTGTTCCGCATTGCTCTAGGCTCCGGTACCGTGGCATCTATAACAACTATGAATATCATGGCAGGCTTTGCCGGCCTCACCTCTCTTCACCCGGTATTTATCGCTCTCGCCTGCCTGGCAGGCGGAATCAGCATAGGCCATGTGAATGACAGCGGCTTCTGGGTTGTCACGAATATGTCCGGATATACGGTAAAGGGAGGCCTGAAGTCCTATACTATAGGCGGCGCGTTTATCGCCCTATTCACTATCATTGTCTGCATTATTGCGGCATTGTTCACGCACTAGCTGTATCATAAAAGAAAGAGCTGGCATTACGCATTACACGTTCTGCCGGCTCCAACTGGCCTTACTCTTAATCCTGCAGCGACAATGTCTCCCACTTGCTGATGGACTCCCGGATGGCATCTGCCATGTCCTCCTCGCTTTCATGCTCAAAAGCTTCCAAGATCTTTTTATGATTCGCTAATACGACTTCCGGATGCTTTTTGTTTGAAATCGCGATGGATGGTTTAAAAAGGGTCATGATCGCAGTCCCAATACAGGCAAAAAAGGGATTCTGGGTAGAGGAATATATGATCTTATGAAATTCAATATCTAATTCCAGATTATTGACGTCATGGGACATATTCTCTTCCATGTTGAGGCAAATGTTCTTTAATCTTGAAACCTCTTCCTTGGAAATGGTTTTTACTGCCAGACAGCTGACCGTGCTTTCAATAACCCTGCGGAATTCTACCAGTTTCTCGTGGCTTGTGTTGCTCTGCAGAATCAACTGATATGCCAGCGGATTCAGCGCATCCGAGTCGATGGTGGTCCTTATGCGGCAGCCGCGTCCTTTTATGATTTCTACGACCCCTACTGCCTCCAGCATCTTCGTGGCCTCCCGGACGCTGGATTTCCCCACGTTCAGGTTCTCGGCAAGCTGGCCCTCTGACGGCAGATAATCTCCAGGCTTTAGCTGCCCATTGGCAAGTGCTTCTGTAATCTTGTCCGTGACCACTCTGCTCAGAGTCTTTTTTGATACCGGCATCAGCCAAGTTTCATTCGTGTTCATAGAATATCATTCCTCCTCTATCGTCTGTGCATTTATTTTATCATAATTGATATTATAATACCACAAGTTTACGGACGGAGGATGCAAGGACACCTTATTATTGACCATCATATAACATTAAGAAAGGATGACAACATGAGCATACTTAATCTATTCTCTTTAGAAGGAAAAAACGCAATCGTCATAGGCGCCTGCGGGGGCCTTGGAAAAGGAATCGCGACCGGGCTTGCCGAGGCAGGGGCCAGTGTATTCGTTGCCGGACGCAAAAAGGAAAAATGCGACCATGCGGCTTCTTCCATAGCAGAAGATACTGGCGGAACCGCTTATGGTCTCCCGGTGGATATAACCATTCAGGACAGCATTGACGAAATGATCGCAAAGGCAGAAGAAAGAGCAGGCAAGATCCATATCCTTGTCAACAGCGCGGGAATCAATATCCGTAAGCCAGCGCTCCAATACTCGCGCCAGGATTGGGACACCGTCCAGGATATCCAGTTAAAAGGCAGTTTTTTCACCTGTCAGGCAGCGGCGCGTCACATGATAAAAAACAGCATACCCGGCAGGATTATCAATATTGCCTCCGTCAATTCAAAGATCGTGGCAAGGCCGGATATTGTATCCTACGTCTCCGCAAAAGCCGGCATCATGCAGATGACAAAAGCGCTAGCCGCAGAATGGGCGCAATATGGAATCCTGGTCAACGCGATTGCTCCCGGCTTCTTTGAGACTGAACTAACCAAGGTGCTTTTTGAAGATAAAACGATAAAGCAGGAAATGTTAAGCCATATTCCCCAAAAACGTTTTGGAAATCCTGACCAGGATCTTGCCGGCATGGCCGTCTACCTCAGTTCGGATGCCGCTTCCTACATTACCGGGCAGACCATTTACATTGACGGAGGATATACCATCATCTAACAGGAGGTGAATCATAATGAACCTACATGAAATCTCCATTGAATCATTGTCTTTGAATCCTTTCACCAAGATGAAAGACCAATGGATGCTTATCGCTGCCGGAGATGAGACTGCCAGCAACCTGATGACGGCCTCCTGGGGCATGTTCGGCGTCCTTTGGCGGAAATACATGTTTCAGATCTACATCCGGCCTCAACGTTATACCAAACAATTCGTAGATGCTTGTGACCTGGCTACTCTGTCGTTTTTGCCGGAGACCTATAAAAATGCCTTAAAAATCTGCGGGACGACTTCCGGCAAAGAGGTGGATAAATGGAAATTATCCAATCTTCATCCTTATTACGGATATGGGACAACAGCGGTCGCTGAGGCCGAGCTGGTTATCATCGGGAGAAAGCAGTATTCCCAGTGGTTCGACCCCAAATTGTTCTACGCCAAAGACAATGACTCCCGCTGCTACCCCGAACAGGACTACCACGAAATGTATGTGTACGAAGTCATCCAGGTATTGGCCAAAGACACATGCCTGCCGGATCACTAGATATTTCCCAGCCATCCCGGTATGTTTATCCCAATTAATCCCAGTATCCCCACGGCATAGAGTCCATTTGCCACCAGCCCGATGCTGGCCAGCACGTCCTTATGCTTTTTCTTTGTATAGAGAATCAGGCAGTACAGGAATGCCAGCATGATCTCCACGCTGTATATGCCGATGGTAATCTCTGCCGCCGGGGACTTTAAGGCCCATTCCTGCGTACGGACCAGCAGGATCGTCCAAGGTACAAAGGCCAGTAAAAATGCAGCTACTGATGCAGGTGTTATTTTTTTCATGACAGTCACTCTCCTTATCTTCTTTCTGCTCTTCCATAGAGCGTGCACGACAGGATCAGGGCAGCCAGCGTAGCGGCGATGGCTGTGGGTATCCACGGAACCAGTTCAAGCGAGAAGGTTCCCATATTCGAGGCAAGTTCATGCATCTTGGACGTGATCAGCATCATGGGATAGCACATGGGATATGCAAACCAGGCCTTCGTATTGATGGCAAGCACAATCGGCACCACGGTTGCCAGGCCTACGCCAACTGCTGCCACGGTGTTGTGGAATAGAATCGCAAGCATCCAGTAGATGGCTGCCATCGGTATGGATATCAGGAATAAAAGGACCGCGATCTGCAAGACATACCCGGGTTCTATCAGAAAGTCATACTCCCATTTCCGGGATGCGATCCATGCCGCCGGAAAATATCCGGCTGTGATAAATGCGATCTCCATCCCCATTACCAGAAGAATCGTGCAGAACTTCGATAAGCACAGCGCAGCACCTGAAACTGGCAGGGACAGCATCTTGAGAATTCCGTTATTGCCCCGCTCTGTCTGCGTCATAAGCACCGTAATTACCACAAGGCTTGACGGCAGCATAAACCAGACGTATCCCAGGAATGACTGGATGAAGAAGTTATTCTCCGGGCTGATGCCTTCTGCCTGCATCTCAAAGTTCATATCTGCGTTCATGATGCCCGAGATCCACACCAGAAGGACTGGGATCAGCAGAATCAGGCCAATCTTCGATCTTTTTAATTTCCCTATTTCTATTTTTATTAATCGGATCAGGTTCATGATGTTCTCCTCCTTAGATAGGCGGCCCCGCTACCTGCCGCCAGTAATGCTATGGTCTCTATCACTGCCGCGATCAGCATTTCCCTGCTCTTTGTCGAAGAATAGGACAAAAGGAATGGAAAATAAGCCATGCTTTTCTCCTGAATGAATAGCTGGGCTGCAAACATTCCGATCATGCCGATTCCAAAGGACGCCCACATATTCTTCAGCAGACAGGCGATCAGCAGCATCAGCACCAGCGACGGCAGTGAATAGGCATAAGTATATCCCATCGTCTTACACAGCGACACAAGGGTCTGCTTCCCGCCGCCAAGCCATTTCCACGTACAGAAATACAGCGCGGCCGTCTCTATGGCAAATACCACCGCCAGGATGAGGGCCAGCAGGATTCCTTTATCAAAAAAGAGGACGGCCGGATTGACAGGCAGTGCATCCATCTTCTGGATTCCATTGTTGACATGCTCGATATGGTACAGAATGCAGGCGCCGATAATGATCACGCACAGATTTGTCATCGCCATCGTAAGCCAGCTGGCATCCATCACGATCGCAGCCGGGTTGCCGGGACGCCCGGTGAACATCTCGGTCCGCACGGCCAGATTGATCACCGGAAACGCGGCTGAGAATACGCCCCCTGCCAGCAGTGCGGGGATGAGCCCTGTCCTCCTTATCTTCTTGATTTCCAATCCTATCATCGTCCCATTTTCCTCCTTCTGTTATCTTCTTCCACCATCGCAAGAAATGTCTCTTCCAGATTATCCGAAGGATATCCCATGCCTGCCGCTTCTTTCCTCAGATCTTCCAGAGAGCCTTCAAACAGCAGCCTTCCGTGATTCAGGATCCCGATGTCATCTGCCATCAATTCTACTTCCGGCAATAGATGGGAGGACACCAGAACCGTACATCCGATCTTCTTTGGCAAGGACCGTATCAGCGTCCGTATCTCATGGATGCCTACAGGATCCAGGCCATTGGTAGGCTCATCCAGGATCAGTATCGGCGGCCTTCCGATCAGTGCCCCAGCCAGCCCCAGCCTCTGCTTCATTCCGAGAGAATACTTCTTAGCAAGTCTTTTCCTGTAAGGGGTAAGTCCGGTCAGTTCCAGCGCGTCGGCGACGGAAGACTTGGGAAGGCCCAATATCTTCCTTATAATGTCCAGATTCTCTTCCCCGGTCAGATTTCCGTAGAAGGCAGGCGCTTCGATAAATGAGCCTACTTCCCTTAATATTTTCATCCGGTCCCCCGGATGGCTCATCCCATCTATGGTAAAGGAACCCGAAGACGGGCGGGTCAGTCCCAGAAACATCTTCATCGTGGTGGATTTTCCTGCGCCGTTTGGCCCCAGGAACCCATATACCGTCCCCTTTCTTATGTGCAGATTAATATCGGATACTGCGGCAAAATCTGAATATTCCTTTGTAAGATGCATGGTCTCTATCATGTTCATTTCTTTATCTCCTTTCCTGTTCCATTGATTCTGATCACCTTATGCGTTTATTATATAAGGCCCTCCTTACATCATCCTTCCCGCTGCCTTACATTTACCTTACATTTTCCCGTGCGCGGCAACGAAGCTTATCCACTGTGCTATAATCAACTTATCAAGTAAAGAAGGAGCGGTAACTATGGCTTTTGACTATCTCAAACGAAAAAAAATCCTGCTCGTCGATGACGAGCCGGAACTTCTGAATATGGTGACTTCCATTCTGGAAAATGAAGGCTATACGAATATAAAGACCGCGTCGACTGCCGCCGGGGCCATCGACGCATGTAAGAATTTCAAGCCGGAACTGGCGGTTCTTGACGTAATGCTTCCTGATGGAAATGGATTTGACTTGCTGCGGGAATCAAAAAAAATCTCTGACTTCCCGGTTCTGTTCTTGACCGCCAGAGGCGAGGATGAGGACAAATGGAAGGGATTCGGAAGCGGGGCCGATGATTACATGGTAAAGCCCTTCCTCCCCAAAGAACTTACCTTCCGCATAATGGCTATCCTAAGAAGAAGCTACAGAAACGACGCGCCTCTGGCAATTCTTGCCGGAAGCGAGATTGATTTTGACCGGGCGGAAGTCCGAAAGGCCGGTGGCGTCCTGCCTCTGACCGCCAAAGAATATGAGATCTTAAGTTCCCTCTACCGCAACGCCGGGAAAATAGTGACCATTGATACGCTCTGCGAAGCCGCCTGGGGGGATAATCCCTACGGCTATGAGAACTCCTTAATGGCTCATATCCGGCGTATCCGGGAGAAGATCGAGGCCGATCCTTCCCATCCGGTCTCCCTGGTGACCATAAAGGGATTGGGATATAAACTGATTCTGGAGGAATAGATTATGAAAAGCACGCCAAAACTCATCAAACGTTTTCTGCTGATCCTTATGCTCAGCCTGTTCTTGCTCCTTAGCTTCAATCTCATCTTGCTCGCCACGGTGGTGCAAAAGTTTGCATCCAGCGGAAGTCCCTGGACTTCTGCCGAAGAGGTGGCTGCATCCCTTACCCCATCCGGCACCGGTTTTTCCTTAGCAGAGGCTGGCGCAGACACACTTTTAAAGTCCGCGGCCTGGGCGGTTCTCATTGACGACGCCAGCGGGGATGTCGTCTGGAACAGCGACAATCTCCCCGGCGAAATCCCCCGGCATTATTCCGCGGCGGCCATCTCTCTTCTGACCCGTGGATATATAAAGGACTATCCGACTTCCACCTGTGGATATGGAGAGGATCTGCTGGTGCTTGGATTTCCTAAGAAAAGTTACTGGAAGCATATGTACAATACCTTCAGCTATGATATGATCGCGCACTCGCCCCAGATATTTCTGTCCTTCCTCCTGGGCAATCTGGCGGTCATCTTCTTCATATACTGGGGGGTGAACAGTCAGTTATTGAAGTCGCTGAAGCCTATTCTTGCGGGAATACAGGCACTGCCTGAAAGCGAGAATGACATTCACCTTAAGGAATCCGGCCTGCTATCAGAGGTGAGCGCGTCTATCAACCGGGCTTGCGAATTGATCCGTTCCCAGAATTACCAGCTTGTGAAAAAAGAAAACGCCCGGGCAAATTGGATTGCCGGCGTTTCTCATGATATACGCACTCCTCTTTCTATGGTAATGGGCTATGCCGAGACGCTTGCGGAAGATGCCTCCCTCCCTGAAGATGCCCGCAAGAAAGCGGACGTTATCTGCCGTCAGAGCCTTCGCATGAAAGACCTGATCAGCGATCTGAACCTGTCTTCCAGGCTGGAATATAATATGCAGCCGCTGAACCTTCAGAAGCTCCCGCTCATACCCATGGTACGAAAAGCCGTGGCGGATTTTATCAACCTGGATATTGATGGACGGTATCCGGTTGAATGGAATGCGGATGACTCCCTGGCCGGAGGCTGCATTATGGCCGACAAGGACTTAATCTACCGGGCCATTGCCAATCTGCTTCTGAATAGCAGGAACCACAACCCCGGAGGCTGCCAGATCTTGGTACGGCTTGAATATGCCGATGACAAAGATGCGGATGCCAGATATGCCATTTCTATAGAAGACAATGGTACAGGCATCACCAGCAATGAGCTGGATCGCCTGTACCATGCTTCATACTCTTCTCTATCCTGCGGGCAGCGCCACGGGCTGGGACTCCTGATCGTCCGCCAGATCGCGGATGCCCACCATGGGACGGTGGAACTTGGCCACAGTGCCTGCGGCGGTTTTCTGGCAAGGATTATCCTGCCTGCTGCTCCTTCTTAAGCTCCATGGCATTGACACACACGCTGCATGCCGCGTCGCCTGTAATATTGACCGTTGTCCGGGCCATATCCAGGATACGGTCGATTCCGGCAACAAGCGCGATTCCTTCCAGCGGAAGTCCCACGCTCTGAAGCACCATGGACAGCATGATCACTCCTGAGCCGGGCACCCCTGCGGTTCCGATGGAAGCCAGCGTCGCCGTCAGGATAACGGTCAGCTGCTGGGACATGGTAAGATCCATGCCGAATATCTGGGCGATAAATACAACGCACACGCCCTGATAGATCGCGGTTCCATCCATATTGATGGTCGCTCCGAGAGGCAGCACGAAACTGGATACTTCCTTCTTCACGCCCAGCCTCTTGGTACATTCCATGTTAAAAGGCAGCGTGCCCACGCTGCTGGCGCTTGAAAACGCAAACAGCATCGCTTCGCTCATTTCCTTGAAGAACCGGATCGGGCTGATCTTTCCAATTGCCTTGACCGCGCTGGAATATACCACAACCATATGGATAATGCTGACCAGATATGCCACGCCGATCAATTTCAGAAGCGGCAGCAGCACGGATACGCCATTGGTCGCGATGACAGGAGTGATCAGTCCGAATACGCCAATAGGAGAGAATTTGATAATAATTCCCATCACCTTGATCGATACCTCGGAGAAACTTTCGATGACAGAGCCTGCCAGTTTTCCCTTCTCTCCTGCTATAATTACGCCAAATCCGAAGAACAGGGCGATCACGATAATCTGGAGCATGGTTGCGTCCGCCAGCGGCTGTACCGCATTGGATGGAAATATGTTGACGATGGTATCGATAAACGACGGACTTTCTACCGCCTCAAACCCTTCCAGCATCCCGGAGTCTAATTTGTACCCGCTGCCTACATTCAGCATATTGGCAAATACCAGTCCTAAAGTGACTGCAAATGCTGTCGTGCAGATATAGAATGCCACCGTCTTTCCACCGATCGAGCCTACCTTGCGGATATCCTGCAAGGAGATGACTCCCTGCATGATCGAGAACAGTACGACTGGCACTACTACCATCTTGACCAGATTCAGGAATATGGTTCCAAGCGGCGCAATATAAGTCTCTGCGATCTTCGGGCTTCCCTGCAGCAGTATGCCTGCAATAACGCCCAAGATCAGCGCTATAAATATCCATACGGTTAATGATACTTTTCTTTTTTCACCTGTTGTCTTCATCTTATGTCTTCCTTTTCATTCCTTTTTTGTCGTGCAAAGCTGTCTTACATATCCAGGCGTTCTACGACTTCCATAGCCGCAGGGGAGCCTGCAACCCCGCCGATGCCGGTCTCGCGAAGGCTTACGTCCATCTTATCGCCGACTTCCTTCATCGCGTCAATAACCTGGTCTACCGGAATCTTGCTGGTAATTCCCGCAAGGGCCATATCGGCCGCTGCCAGCGCATTTACCGCGCCGCCTACATTTCTCTTGACGCATGGCACTTCTACCAGGCCGCCTACCGGGTCGCATACCAGCCCCATCAGATTTTTAAGCGCCATTGCGCAGGCGTCTCCGATCTGGCCTGTGTCCCCGCCTCTGATATAGCAGATCGCTCCTGCCGCCATGCCGGAGCCTGAACCGATCTCTGCCTGGCATCCGCCGGATGCTCCGGCCAGATACGCCCGGTTCGCAATAATCTGCCCGATGCCTGCCGCCACATACATGGCTTCGATCATCTTCTCATCCGGGACATCATATTCCCGGTAATAAGTAACAAGAACTGCCGGAAGAACTCCACATGCTCCCGCCGTTGGCGCTGCAACGATTCTCTTCATGCACGCATTGTTGCATCCCATCTTCAGGGCATTGGCCATCACCTTGGCCATAAAGTCCCCGCACAGCGTGTCCCCTTTCTGAAGATAGGCATCCATCAGGCCGCCTTCTTTTCCCACCAGGCCGCTTCTGGATACCAGATTCGGATCATAGGCATCCAGGTTCTCAAGCATGGACTGCCACATATGTGTCATCTGGCTCCAGGAATCCTCCACCGTGACGCCTCTTTCATCCGCATCCTCCAGCTGCACTGCCTTCCAGAACGGAATCTTATCCTTGTCGCATCTTAAACGTGCCTCTTCCATTGATTGATATGACATACGCTAATACTCCTCCACTTCTACTCTAGGTTGTTCCGTTCGGATTCAGGAACTTCACTCTGATGATTCCTTCCTTGCTCTCCAAGGCGTCAATCGCCTCCTGAGGAACCACCTGGTCCGTCTCTACCACCATGACCGCAAAGCCGCCCCGCTTATCGCGGAATACCTGCATCGTGGCAATATTGATCTCTGCCTTGCTGAGCGCCGCCGCTACTTCCATGATCCGCCCGGGCTCGTCCACATTGCGGATGATCAACGTATAACTTTCCCCACTGAAATTCACGTCAATGCCATCCAGCTTGCAGACCTTGATTCTTCCGCCCCCGATGGAAAAAGCCTGGATCTTCATCGTCGGAACGCCCTCCGCCTCCATTACGATCTGAGCCGTGTTCGGATGGGCCTCCTTGATATCCTTGTTCTTAATCTCGAACTCCATGCCTTGCGCTTTCGCCACTTCGAAACTGTCTGGTATCCTCATGTCGTCCGGCATCATCCCCAGCAGGCCTGCGATCAGCGCTTTGTCCGTTCCGTGGCCTTTCCCCGTAGCCGCAAAGGAGCCGTGCAGATAGATCGTTGCCTTCTCTGGCTGCCTGCCGAACAACTGTCTCGCGATCAGGCCGATGCGCGCTGCTCCTGCTGTGTGGGAACTGGACGGGCCTACCATCACAGGTCCTAGAATGTCAAATATGTTTCCCATTTGCTTTCCCTCTCTTTTCTTATTTTGACATATATCTTCTTCTATTATACTTGGGATTTACGTAGTTTACAACGACAATTTCTGCGTTGTAAATCTGCTTCAGATATGCTAAGATTGGTTACAGTCTGAAAAAGGAAGTGTAGATAATGAACAAGAAAGAAGTACTGGAAATCCGCAAGCAATTCACGCCGGAAAACTGTGCGATCACCAGGATCTGCGGCTGCTATGTGGATCATGAAAAAGAGAAAAAAGTGGAACTGAAAAAAGCATTTTTATCCCTCCCGGAAGAAGAGGCTTTCAAGTATTTTGATATCTTCAAGCACACTCTGTCCGGAACCTTGGGCAAGAACCTGATCAACATGGAATTCCCTCTGGATCAGGAATTAGAAGGCGGCACGCAGCAGACACTCTTAAAACTGCGGGACAGCAAGCTGGAAGACGACCTGCTTGTGGAGCAGTTCTACGATAATGTCATCGATAACTATGACTATGCAGAAAACTATTACATCATACTGATTCACGCCGTATACGACGTGCCCGGCAAATCCTCCGACGGGCTGGAGATGTTCGATGCCTCCGATACAGTCTACGAGCACATCATGTGCAGCATCTGCCCGGTAAACCTTACCAAGGCGGGTCTGACCTATAACGCGGAGACGAACAATATCGAGGACCGGATCCGCGACTGGATCGTAGAGGCCCCTGCAAAAGGATTCCTCTTCCCGGCTTTCAACGACCGGGCAAGCGATGTACATAATATCCTGTATTACACTAAGAAGCCGGAAGAGATACAGCCTGATCTGATCGCCAACGTACTGGGAAGCACCATCCCTCTGACAGCCAATGACCAGAAGGCCACCTTCCAGGCCATCGTAAGCGACACCCTGGGCGAGGACTGCGGCTACGAGGTGGTGCGCAACATCCATGACAATATCTTCGAGATGCTGGAAGAATCCAAAGAAGCGCCGGAACCATTGGAACTCTCCAAGCCGGATGTAAAGCGGCTGCTTGAAAAAAGCGGCGTGCCCCAGGAAAAGATGGAATCCTTTGACCAGGAATTTGAAGAAGTGGTCGGCGAAAAGAAAACTTTCCTTGCCTCCAACATTGCCAACGCCAAGACCTTCCAGATCGAGACGCCGGATGTCATCGTCAAGGTCAACCCGGAACGCTCTGATCTCGTAGAGACCCGTGAGATCGACGGACGCCGCTGCCTGGTAATCGCGATCGACGATCACCTGGAAGTAAATGGAATCGAAGTCCGATAGACATGCCTTTGACCAGCAAGTCCATACTGCCGCCGGAAACTCGTAAAAAGCAATAATATAAAGTTTTTTGCAAAAAAAGCAAAAAAGTATTTGCAAAATATATTATTCTGTGCTAGAATATTTTTTGCGAGCGGAGATGGCGGAATGGCAGACGCGCTAGATTCAGGTTCTAGTGGTGGCAACACTGTGAGGGTTCAAGTCCCTTTCTCCGCATCACTTATAAGTAGGAAGAAACCCACTGTTTACAAGGTTTCTTCCTACTTTTTTTATGAAAACTATCACCTCTTTTTGTTATCGTATAACTATCTTAATTCATGGAGGAAGACTATGTTCAGAATCGGAGAATTTTCAAAACTTACGCAAGTGACCGTCAGGATGCTGCGCTATTATGATGAGACAGGCCTGCTAAAGCCTGCCAGGACTGACCCCTGGACCGGCTATCGCCTATACTCTGTAGAGCAGATTCCCGTTCTGAATAAGATCATTTATCTGCGTGACAGCGGATTTCAAGTGGCGGAGATTGCCGCCGCCCTTAGAAGCGATGATTCTCTCATTCTGGAACTGCTTGACAGCAAGCATTCTCAAATCGAACAAGAGATACAGGCCCAGCAGGACAAGCTTCGGAAAATCGAACTGGCCAGGGAAGAATTGGCGGGCCGAAAGAGCCAGATGCACTATCACGTATCCATCAAATCAATTCCCAGCTATCCGGTTCTCTCATACAGGAAGATTATTCCCAATTATTATGCCGAGGGAGAGATGTGGAAAGAAATGTCAGAGTTTGCCCGCCGTGAAAATGCAGATCTTGGGGAAGATACTTTCTCAATTTATCACGATGAGGAATATAAGGAGACGGATGTAGATGTGGAACTGTGCGCCATCGCAAGAAAGACCGGCAAGAGCAAAGGAGCCTTTACCTACCGCGTTACGCAGGCCGTCCCACTAATGGCCTGTACCATGGCATACGGGGAATTCTCTAACATTGCCGGCGTCTATCTTTCCTTTGCCCGCTGGCTTTCCGAAGACTGCCGGTACCAGATGCGCGGGCCAAACCGCCAGATCGTGCACCGGGGTCCCTGGAATGAACAAGACCCGGACAAATACCTGACAGAAATCCAGATCCCTCTGGAAGAAATATAGAAAAAGCCTTGCAGCAAAAACTCAATGGCATTAAGTTAAGAAATTTAGAAGAGGCTACCACATAATCTGTGGCAGCTTCTTTTTTATCGCTTTACAACTTAAAGATATCGGCATAGCATCTTGCTCAATAAAAAGGCAAGAACGCTTCCTTGCCTAAAAAAGCATATGAAATTTACAAGATTTATGCTACTCTGTACATGAAGCTTATTGCCTGCTTGATTTTCATATCCCTTGGACGGGATCTCCCAGGACGGATTGGAGTTATGTATCTGGCAATCAGTGCTTCTATATCAGGTGGAGTATTTATACCTAATAGAAATTCCCGACATATGTGTGCTGCAACAGAAAAGTTGGCTTTGTATTCATGTTTTCTGTTTTTCTTTTCTATGATTACATGCGAGGTAATCAGTTCAGAAAAGTTATACATGATAAGTCTGGCATAGATTTCTTGTAGGATATGCTCCACTTTTTTTGAGTGAAAATGCAATAAACCAATCGTATATTTTAAATCCCGAAATGATGTTTCAATTCCCCATCTTTTAGCATAAAGTTGTTTTAGGAGTTCTGATGGGAAATCTTTCTTGTCCAGATTTGTAACAACCACCTCATATGCATTCTCTGATACTGGAAAACGGACAATGCGAAATGGGATTGTATACATGACTGCCGGATCGGCTTTCCTGCTGGTTTTTGGGAGGTAATCAAATGTTTTGCTATGGGCAATCTTGCGATAATGGTTTTTGTCTTTCAGCAGTTCTTTGATCTTATTCGTTTGTTTACGAGTGACTGTAAGGTTGATGTCTATGTCGAACTCCTCCTGATTGGGAAGTTCAAAGCCGTGCAGGATTCCTGAATTGTATTGTTGAAAATCCTTTATCCGTATAAGATATTTCCAGCCTTTTTCTTGGATATGCGCCATGTTATTATAAGATTCATACCCCCTGTCAGCGATCAGGATTACATCCCCAGTTATTTCAGAACGATCAACCATGTTTGTCAGAGCACCATTTTCACTACTAGCATGTTTTTTCTGAACAATGGCATCAACATAGGTATGTGCCTGAAGGTCGTACAGAGCGTTTAGGTGAAGGAGATTGTATGGCTTACGCCCTTCACAAGTTTGAATTAAGGAATCTGCGTCATTGAGATTGGTCGGCATCTGTATGTCGGAACCATCGACTGCAATCAAACGAAATCCTTTAAAGCCAAGTGGTACATCCGTTTCCGCAACAAAACTATAAAACAGTTTTTCCATAGCCGCCGGAAGTATTTTTTCACGTTGCTGAACAAATGCAGAGGATGATGCTATGTCGCAGTGATATCCAAACTGTCTTAACAACTCATTCTTTAACGATGTCCCCTCCATTGTTAAGAGTGAGAGAATCATTTTTTCATAGGGGAGTTTCCTGTTTCTGGCGAAATCTTTATCAGGTGCTCTCACACATTCAGATAAATCTTGATTCCTAATAAGCCCAAGCAGGGTCTCTTTTAATTTTTGTGATATGTCATTCATACGGTTTCCTCCTTGTAAAAGACATCTGTCTAATTACAAGGGCCGCTTTAGCTACCTCTAAAATGAATCAGTGGCTAAAGCGGCCGCATTTTTTGAACGGTATGTCAATACTTTTCTATAAAAAAATCCCACACCACGATAATGTGATGTGAGATTTTTCTTAACTTAATGCCATTGAGCAAAAACTGCGAGGCTTTTTCTTGACTCTCACACGGTGTCAGGGTCTACAGTAGATATACCAAACAGAAAATGGAGGATATAAACATGACAACTTACAAGGTAAATACGATTGGCAGGATCTGTAACAACGAAAGCGGCGCCATCATCCAGCTGGAGCCTGAATATATCCCTGCACTGACTGCGCTGGATGGATTCAGCCACCTCAATGTACTGTGGTGGTTCAGCGACTTCGACACCCAAGAGGCCCGCTCCGTTCTTGAAGCGCCCCAGCCTTATAAACAGGCGCCTGAGACCATGGGAATCTTCGCTACCAGGTCGCCAGTCCGCCCCAATCCGATCGCGCTTACTGCCGTGGAGATCATTGACATCGACTATGTAAATGGACGCATCCATATTGCCTATATTGACGCAAATGATGGCAGCCCACTCCTCGATCTTAAGCCATACACGCCTAGCCTTGACAGGGTGGAAAGGCCGGAGGTTCCCGGCTGGTGCGGCCATTGGCCAAAGAGTCTGGAAGAATCCGCGGACTTTGCCTGGGAGAATGAATTTAATTTCTAAGGCTGCATTTAATTCTAAAGAAATCCTTAGTTCTTCCTGAACATTCTGTGATATCCCTTGAGTCTTTCCGATAAACATAATAAAATAGAAAGCGTTTCACAAGGAGGGATAACATGAGTATGAATAAGAAAGACTTTTTTGATGACGATTTCGAGGTCATCTACGAAGGCGATCTTCCCGATCTGCCCGAAGATGACAATGATGATTATGAGGACGTGCTTCAGAAGCTTGCTGATCTGGATAAAGAATATGAAACCTCTTATCATAGCCGGGAACCACATGGAAAGAAGCGTCATGATCAATCTAGCGAGTATGACAAAGATTATGATGACGACGGCTATGATGATGACGGCTATGACTATGATGACGACGACTATGACGACTATGACTATGATGACGACTATAACTATGATGATGACGACTATGATGATGACGACTATGACTATGATGATGACGACTATGATGACTCCAGACGGAGATCGAAGAAAGGCAAGCGCGCCGAAAGCAAACAGAAGAAAAAGAAAAGGAGAAAGATGCCAAACCTCCTTTCTCCGGTGTCCAAGACTGCCAAGGCCGGAGGCAAGGCGGCCTTTAAGATCGCCAATCTAATTCTGCGTGCCGCGACTCTGATACTCATTGCCATTATTTTCTGCCTGCTGGCTGTCAACTTCCGGAAGAACTACGGCGCGTTTGGAAGCATTGCCACTGCCGTGGCAGAGAAGAATTATGCCTTGGCTGCGTATGCGGCTGTGGCTGTATTCCTACTGCTCTTTGAACTGATCACCTTCTTCCGGGTATTGTCCGGAAGCAAGAAAAGCGGCCGCAAGGGCCGCTACGTGGACACAGGCAGAGGCCTGTTCTCATTCCTGTTCATTTATGCCGGTTCCTTGCTGTCCGCCTTATTCTACGGACTGATCCCGGCCTCGCCGCAGCCTCTTGCCGGCGTTTCGGGCGCGCTGCTGGTATATGGCTCGCTTCGTTCTACCTTATTTGCCTTATGCGTTGCCGGAGTCATCAGCTGCCTGATCCGCAAGTTTGCCATCCGGTAAGCCCGCGCTCTTTGGCTTGGCATTCCCAGACTTTGCGATCTCAGACCTTGCGTCTTCTTCCTCCGCCTGTTCCAGGAAATCCGCGTCTTTGGATTTCAGGCGGGGGATGAATCTTCTGGCAAACCGCCCTTTCCCCCTATTTTTCACATAGAAATATCCAATCACGGAAAACACCACGGCACCAATGAAGTTTACGAAGAGATCCTTCATGGTATCCAGAAGGCCAATATCCAGATACCCTCCCAGGCCCAGACTTTCGCCGTTCACCGTCACATCCCTGATGTTTCCAATTCCCACAGCAATGTTGCTGTTAGTAGGATCCAGCATGACTGAATGGATGCTATGTACAATGGTGTCCTTCTGCATGTCCAGATTAAATATCTGATCCATCGCGCACTCAAAAAATTCCCATATTACGCCAATGGTCATGGAAAAGCAGAATGCAACGATTGCCACGAATACCGGAGAGAGCTGGATAGAGAATTTCTTGCTGCGGTTAAGAATGTCAACCAGCGCGAACCCGATAGCCGCCATCAGGAAGCCATTTATCGTATGCAGTACCGTATCCCAGAAAGCAAACTTAATATAATACGACTGGATTTCTCCCAGTATCTCCGCCGCAAATATGAAGATCAGTATCGTTATCTCCAGAGCAGTGGGAAGTTCTATCTTCAAGTTGATCTGTACCAGGCTTGGCATGATCAGCAATATCAATGTAAGTATGCATAGGAACACGTTTTCATAATTCCGGTTAAATATCTGGAGTATCATCATCAGGATGACCAGCATGCGCAGCACTACATATACGACAAAGGAACTCTTATGCTCCCTCAGTTCCATATGCAGCGCCTTGTTCATTACCTTTAATCTCTTTTTTATCTTCATCTTCTATCCTCGTATCCCGGATCGCTAGTTCAGGAAGTTGTCTATGATGATTCCTTCTGCCTCTTCTGCTGTCATTCCGAGCGTACGCAGTTTTACTAACTGTTCGTCATTAATCCTGCCAATCGCCGCTTCATGGATGATCGCCGCATCCAGATGCCGCGCATTGATCTCTGGTATGGATGCTACTTCCGCATGATCCATAATGATGGAATCACACTGCACATGGGCATGGCATTTGGCATTTCCTACTGCCTTCGGATGGAATACCTGCCTGGACTGTCCTTTCGCCACTGAGCGGGAGATGATCTGGGCGGAACTTCCGTCCCCGTTCATCTGTATCTCCATATTGGATTCTGCGTTCTGGCTGTCATGAGTCATCAGTTTCTCAATCACGTAGAGTTTGGAGTCTGCCCCCATTTCTACTTCCGTCTCCCGGACCGTGGAGTCAACGCCCTTAATCTGGACAGTGTCCAGCGTAAATACAGCGTCCTCCTCCAGATAGATCTTTGTGACCGGATTCAGCACCCGGGCCCCGGAGCCTTCTCCCTCGCCATAATGCTTCTCTTCGTACCGGACATTCGCTCCCTTCCCCACATGGAAGGAATGGATCCCGTCATGTCTGCTTTCATTGCAGCCACTGTTGTGGATGCCGCATCCTGCGACAATCGTCACGTCTGCGCCAGCATCGATGTAGAAATCATTATAGACTTCATCTTTCATGCCAGAGGCATCTACCACTACCGGAATGTGCACCTGTTCCCCTCTGGTATTCCCATCAATGTAAATATCGATTCCAGGCTTATCTTCCTTTTTTTTGATCTTAATATGCTCGCTGTCACCATGACACAGGGCAACACCATTATGGCGCAGGTTGTATGCGCCCTTCTGCTGGAATCCTGATCCGTCTATCTGCTGCAATATCTTCTCTGTAATCTTATCTAATAATGCCATTTTAAAATGCTCCTCTCCTATTCTAACTCCATGCAGGCGCAGCTATCGCCCTTATCAAGCAATGTGGGCAGGATCTCGTCTTTTGGACCGATCGCCCCGATCTTTCCGTCTTCTATTAACATGATCCGGTCAGCCATCTGAATAATCCGCTCCTGATGGGAGATGAGGATCAGGCTCTGTTCCTTCTTATTATGAATCTTCTCAAACTGCTGGATCAGCATGGAGAAGCTCCAAAGGTCGATTCCCGCCTCCGGCTCGTCAAATATACATAATTTGTGCGGCTTTGCCAGAACGGTGGCAATCTCAAGGCGCTTCATCTCGCCTCCGGACAAGGTTGCGTCAACTTCCCTCTTGATATACTCTTTTGCGCACAGCCCTACTCCACTGAGCATCTTGCAGCATTCAGGCTCGGACAGTTCCCGGCCGGCTGCCAGGGAAAGCAGCCTGTCTACCGTCATTCCCTTGAATCTTGGCGGCTGCTGGAATGCAAAGCCGATCCCGGCATTGGCCCTGTGGTTGATGTCGTAAGAAGTAATATCTTCCCCATCCAGCAAGATCTGTCCATCATCTGCCTCTTCAATCCCCATCAGTACCTTTGCAAGAGAAGACTTGCCTCCGCCATTGGGTCCGGTAATAACAAGCATCTCGCCCTCGCCAACTTGGAAGCTGATGTCTTTCACAATACTTCTTTCTATTCCATTTTCATTCACCTTGAATGTCAGATTCTTCACTTCAAGCATGTCAGATACGCTCCTTTTTTCTAATTGTAGTTATCTATTATTAACACATATGGTACATTATAATCTTTTTTCACGTTTGACGCAACAATCTGGGGCAGGACATTTTCATGCCCTGCCCCGGTTATCTTCCTTCGCTTATCATTGCCAGCACCACGAACCTTTTTCCCTTGTCTTCCGTGTGGAATGCCCCGTCATATTTCTGGATGATATCCCTTACTACCTTAAGTCCGACTCCATGAATCCCCTTATCCTCTTTCAGGGTCAGAAAATTGTATCTCTTGGGATGTTCATTGGGCGGCTTTGAATTCTCTATGCGCAGAATCCAGAAGTTTGCCTCTTTCCACATTTTCACGGATATGTATCTCTCCCTTTTGCACCGCAGGCAGGACTCCATGGCATTGTCCAGAAGATTTCCGTACAGTTCCACCAGATCCATAGCATTCATATCGGGACTATACCCCGCCAGTATCTTCACTTCCGTCTCAATTCCATGTTCTTTGTACTGTCCCAGCTTGCTGGCAAGCATTGCATCCAGCGCAGCGTTTCCCGTATACGCCTTGTCCAGATAACTGTCGCATATTTTCAATATCTCGCCGCATGTCAGCTTCTTTTCCTTGTCCGCCTGGGCATATAGTTCCTCCCGCATTTCATTGATCTTTCTCTCATTTTCCTCGTTTTCCCGGGACCGCTTCTGAATACCCCTGCATAACTTTTTCTGCTTTCCCAGAGCCGTAGCAAGAAAGGCGCAATACCCCAGGATTCCTCCCCCCAAGACTCCCAGGAGAAACTTGCCATAAAAAATACACAGCACGATCACGCCGCTCCCCAGTACGCTGATGATACGCCATATGATATTATCCGTCCTTTGAGGCGCATCTTCCCCTTCTTCCTTACTCTCCTCTTCTTCCGGCGCGGCTATGCTGATCCTCTGGTAGTATTCTTCCAGAAGCTTCCTATATGCCGCCTTCTCCTTCCGTTTATTCTGTGCTTCCAGGCTGGCAAGAACCATAAGGTGGTTGCTGAGGTCATGCCTTAATTTTAAGACCTCTTTCTGCTTTTGATAGACCTTTTCACTCTCCCTGTATTTTTGAAATAGCCTTTTCTGCAGACTCCTATTCTTCTCTTCCCGCAGCACTCTCCTGGTATTAACAGCAGCAAAAGCGATCCCTGCCAGAGCAAAGAGCATGCAAAGGCTCATTCTCTCAATGCATCCTTCAATCCATCCCAGATCTGATGCGACCGCAGAGCATATCTCTCCGCAGAGTTCAAAATACAGAATAACTTCTAATTCCAGCAGATCCAGCTTCTCGTCAAGCGTCCCTGTATACAGGATCCAGGCGGCAAACATGCATATGCCCAGGAACAGTATTGATATCAGCTTCTCTCCCGTCTCCCTGGCAAGTCCCGCGGCAAGGCACTGTCCTTCCCACATCCCGATCGTGTCCGCAAATATGACTGACTGACGCAAAAAATCCTGGACATAATACCGGAACCACGCCAGGATAATCAGCAAATACGCCATGTGCAGGACAATCCTACTCCGGTAGTATTGCATTTCTGTTATACTTGGCATCTCACACGCCAGCAGCGCATAAGAAAGCGTTATAAGGATGAAGCATCCAAACGCCGCCTGCTTTCCCTCCTCTCTCACCTGCATGCATCCGGACATAAATAAAGCGAGTACGCTGCTTGCCACAAATATTTCTACAATTGTGTATACATTCAATCTTCTTCACCGCAGAACTTCAGAAAAGCCTCTTTTGCCTTCCTGTATTTGGGACGGCTGACAGGAACGATTCTCCCATCGCACAATTCGATCCCTTCTGACGAGAAATATTTGATCTTATTCATATTCACAGCATAACTTTTATGAGAACGCAAGAATACCAGCGATACTTTCTTAAGGAAATTGTCCAGTTTCTCATATACCTGCAAAGATTCATTTCGGAAATGTATATTCAATATCCTCTTGTTGCTTTCAACATAGTATATATCATCCACGCGGATACGCAATATCTTGCTTCGGATCGTCAAGGTAACGCAATCCTGTTCTCCTTCTTTTAATTTCCTGATCGCCTTGCCCAAAGCGGCATCCAGCTTATCCTGACTAATAGGCTTGACCAGAAAAGCGGCCGGATTGGCTCCAAAGATATTCTCTGCCTGCTCCAGATACCCCGTAAAGAAAATAACCTGGGTATCCGGATATTGATCCTGTATTCTGCGCGCAAGACTAATGCCGTTCTCCTGTTCAAGCAAAATATCCATCAGGATAATGTCGTATTGCCCATGTTCTGTATATATGTTCTCAAGTTCCTGGGCGGATGCATATAAGTCCACATCCGATATCTCTTCCGTCGTGTCCTCCAGCATTCGCCCTATCTCGTTTAAGATTTCCCGATTATCATCACAAACTGCTACCCTGTACATATTACACCCTCGTTAATAATTCATTCTTTGTCGAAACCGCATAATGTATTATAAACCATGGAGAATGCTCAAATAGCAATATGTAAAAATCTGGTATTTTTTTGCAAAAACTTGAGACGCCACATATCGTTGCGGTTTAGTTACCGCTACACTATATATTGTTATTTAAGGATACTTTTATCCTTCTCGAAATGTTCCATTTAAGGAAAAACTGATGTGTTTCTATTCTATCACAAGATCCCGGATAATCCATCAATAAGCCTGCTTTACCAATATTTACCAGCCAATCCGATAGAAAAGCATACAAAAAAACCGTAACCTCTCATTATTAAGAGATTACGGTACATAATGCGGATGACAGGAATCGAACCTGCACACCGAAGTACTAGATCCTAAGTCTAGCGCGTCTGCCAGTTCCGCCACATCCGCATGTCAACAGATTGTATTTTAATATATTATGCTGGTTTTGTCAATTTCTTTCGTACCTGATTTCTTAAAATTCCGCCTGTACTGTCAATGGGAATGCGGATGATGTAAAACCATCCGCATTCCCCGCCTTTATCCTTCCACAGCCAGATCTAATAATTTTCCACTTTTCTCTCGAAATACGCTTTGGGATATCCGCATGTCGGGCATACTTCCGGCGCTTCCTCTCCTTCGTGGATGTATCCGCACTGGCGGCATTTCCATCCAAGAGGCGCATCCCCCTTGAAGGTAAGTTCCTTCTTAAGAGTATCCAGAATCTTTAAGTAACGCTTTTCGTGGGCTGCTTCCACTTTTGCCACATTTTCAAATTTCACTGCAAGGTCTTCAAAGCCTTCTTCCCTGGCTTCTTTGGCCATGCGGGCGTACATCTGGGTCCACTCTTCGTTTTCCCCGTCTGCGGCTGCCTGAAGGTTATCAGCGGTGCCTCCAAGCCCGTGCCATTCTGCAAACCACATCTTGGCATGCTGTCTTTCCTGTTCTGCCGTTTCCATAAAGATAGCAGCAGTTTGTTCCATGCCTTCCTGTCTTGCAATCTCAGCAAAGAAGGAGTATTTATTTCTTGCCTAGGACTCTCCTGCAAATGCTTCCATTAAGTTCTTCTCTGTCTTTGTTCCTGCGTATCTTCCGGAAGCCTTTGCTGCCTCCTCCAGTTTTTCGAATTTTTCCGGCCCTACCTTGCATACCGGGCAGGCTGCCGGCGGGTTCTCCCCTTCATGAATATAGCCGCATACGGTACATCTGAATTTTGCCATTGTCTTGTTCTCCTTTTCTTCTTTCTCTTGATTTGCTTCATTATTTTCTTTATCCTGCTCCCAGGCAGGTTTTGTAAATTCTTTTAAAACCATTCCTTCCGGTCCTAAGTCTTCTGCCCTGGAATAATAGGACGTATGCAGCATCTCTTCTGCTGCCTGGCTCAATGGCTTTCCGTAGAATTCGCTGTATACTCTCTTAATATCCGGATTCTCATGGCTATAGCGCAGCGTCATCTTGGCATCCTTTGCATAGAGCGACTCTATCCGTGCCTTACGCACTTCATCCGTCATCGGCACCTGCGTCTTTGGCTGTCCGCCTCCTCCGATGCATCCGCCCTTGCAGGTCATAACCTCTATGAAATCATAGGATTTGTCTTCCTTTTTCATCTGCTCTATGAAAGTTCTCGCATTCTCGGTACCATGAATCACTGCCAGACGGATGGGAAGCCCGCCCATCTCTACCGTGGCTTCTCTTACGCCTTCCATTCCTCGCACAGGTTCAAGACGCAGATAATCGGACGGAGGATTCTCTCCCGTCACCAGGTAATAGGCTGTTCTGGCCGCTGCTTCCATGACGCCGCCGGTATTTCCGAATATGACGCCTGCCCCGGACGCCGGACCCATCAGGGAATCGTAAGCCTCATCTTCCAGATCCCCGATGTCGATTCCCTCTTCCTTAAGCCACATAGCAAGTTCCCTCGTGGTGATCACGTGGTCCATATCCCGCATGTCCGCAGATCCGTTTGCTTTAGCGGAAATATTCATCTCCCCGCGGCGGATCTCGAACTTCTTCGCCGTGCAGGGCGTTACTGCCACATTGACGATTTTCTTCGGATCAATGTTGTTTTTCTTTGCAAAATATGTCTTGATAGTCGGTCCCTGCATGCCGATCGGGCTTTTTGCCGATGAAATGTTGGGAAGAAGTTCCGGATAAAAGGTTTCCGCAAACTTCACCCATGCTGGACAGCAGCTGGTAAACTGAGGCAGCGGCTTCTTTTTCTCCGTAATCCGCTCTACAAGTTCCGATGCCTCTTCCATAATCGTCAGATCCGCTGAAAAGTTCGTATCTAGAACATAGTCGGCTCCCAATGCTCTAAGGGCCGCTACCATCTTCCCTTCCACAAAACTTCCCGGAGCCATGCCGAAAGCTTCTCCAAGACCTACGCGTACAGAGGGAGAGGTGCTGAAGATTACGATCTTATCCGGATCTTTGATTGCTTCTTTTACTTCTCCGTATTCATAGACCTCGGTGATGGAATTCACCGGACAGACATTGGCGCATTGGCCGCAATGGATGCAGATTGCCGTATCCTTCGTGCTGACCAGATCATAGAGCCTGCCTACGCCAATTTCCCGCTCGCATACCTGACGGCACTGGCCGCACTTAATGCACAAGTCTTCATGCCTCTGTATGGCCGGATTATCGGCCTCAATGGGTATTCTGATCTCTGTGTACTTATGGTGCATAGATTCTCCTTTCTTATGCAAAATAATAGTAACTGTTACTATAATTACATATTTTTACATTTTTTGCAATAGGAAAACAGCATTTTTTTTAATTTCTTTTAAAATGGCTCAACATCAGGCAATCATGCAAAAAAAACGCACATCCCTTTCAGGATCTGCGTTCCTATATCTCTGCTACTGAGCGTGCGGGGATTCGAACCCCGGACAACTTGATTAAAAGTCAAGTGCTCTACCACCTGAGCTACACGCCCATAATTAACCTGGGCTAGTTGGATTCGAACCAACGAATGCAGGAGTCAAAGTCCTGTGCCTTACCGCTTGGCGATAGCCCAATAAAAAGAAAAAAAGGTGGGTAATGGGACTCGAACCCATGATATCCAGAACCACAATCTGGCGCGCTAACCAACTGCACCATACCCACCATATATATTACTTATCGAACTATTTATGTCCAACTAAGTATCGCTTTATTCAGTTTTCTGTGGTTCTAACGAGCCTGGGGGGATTCGAACCCTCGACCTACGGCTTAGAAGGCCGTTGCTCTATCCAGCTGAGCTACAGACTCACAAGACAAACTCTTTAGAACTTATCTTTCTTAAAGCCGCCGTTGCAACTACTTTTAAGGCTTTAAGAAAGCGGGTGATGGGAATCGAACCCACGTATCTAGCTTGGAAGGCTAGTGTTCTACCATTGAACTACACCCGCATGAATATCGGGGTGACAGGATTTGAACCTGCGACCTCCTGGTCCCAAACCAGGCGCTCTAGCCAAGCTGAGCCACACCCCGATGCTATATTGTCCAGTCACTTTAACCCCTGGTTCTCCGTGACACAAGAGTTATTATATATGAACGCACCCAGCTTGTCAACAACTTTTTTCATTTTTTTCCTTCTTTTTCTAAAGATAGTTTACCGTGAATTCCGCATGCCCGTTCTGATCAATTTCCATCAGCATGTAGCTGGGTCTGCGTCCTTCCTGGCGCGGATAGGACAGGCTCCCGGGATTCAAGGTGATCAAGTCATCCTCCCTGGTAATCGAGGGCTTATGGGTATGGCCATACATGACAATATCCGCCCCTCTTCCCCTGGCCTCCTCCTTAAGGCGTTCTTCGCTCATGGATACATAATAGTAATGTCCATGCGTGATAAACACATGGAAGCCTTCTATAAAGAATTCTTCCTCGCCCGGAAGATCGGAGAAAAAATCATTATTGCCTCTGATTATATGCGCAGGACAGTCTGCCAGCGCCTGGATGTAGTCGTCTTCTCCCTCCACATCTCCAAGATGTATCAGCATGTCTATGGGCTTTACTATCTCCAGCACCTTATCCAGATTCTTATGTGACTTGTGCGTATCGCTCACTATCAATATCTTCATATAGCATCCCCGCAATCTTCTTATTTCTCCAGCTTCATCTTCTCCTCCAGGATTATCCGCATCTTCCTGAGACCTTCGCCCCTATGGCTTAACTCATTCTTCTTCTCCGGCGCAAGCTGCGCGCTGGTACATCCATGCTCAGGAAGGAAGAAAATGGGATCATATCCAAATCCATTCTCTCCCGCAATCTCATGGCCGATGATTCCTTCCATAGTCCCTCTTACTACCTGGGTGCTGCCGTCCGGAAATGCCGCCGCAATCGCGCATACGAATCTTGCCGTGCGCTTCTCATCCGGCACGCCATCCAGGCGGTCAAGCAGCGCCTGGTTCTTTATATCATAGGAAGTATCCTCGCCCATATATCTGGCGGAATAGATACCCGGCTCCTTATTCAGATAGTCGATTTCCAGTCCAGAATCATCTGCCAGGATCACCGCATCCTTGTATTGTGGCATTCCTGCCGCAATCTTTGCTATCTCCGCAGCCTTAATCAGAGCGTTTTCTTCAAATGTGCTTCCGTCTTCCACTACATCCGCCTGTATCCCCGCCTCTCTCTGGGATAGCACCTCTGTCCCCAAGTCTGCGAGTATCATGCGGATCTCTGCCATCTTATGTTCATTGCCAGTGGCAAATATAATCTTCTTCATCATCAAGCCTTCCTTTCTCAATCAACTTCCTTGCGTCTCGGAGGCCTCGGGCCGAGGAACTGGTAGAAATAGGTCTTCAGCATCCCATTATATATCTTGCGGTTCTTGTCCGCCTTCCTTCCAAAATACCGCTCTGCCTCTTCATAGGAAGTAATCATATAAGCCGACCAGGAATCCAGTCTTTTGAAACTCTCTCCGAATGTCTGATAGAGTCCCGGCAGATTTTCCTTATCTTCCAGACGCTCGCCATATGGCGGGTTCGTGATAATGAACCCGTATTTCTTAGGATGGCTTAAGTCCTTGACCTCCCTTTCCTGGAAGTGGATCAGATGCCCCACGCCAGCCTCCTGGGCGTTCTGCCTTGCGATACGGACCACCGCGCCGTCCGCGTCGTATCCCTGGATATCCACATCAATGTCATCTTCTATCATATCATTCGCTTCATTTACCGAATCATACCATAATTTTCGCGGGATCAGATTGGTCCAGTCTTCCGCCGTAAAAGAACGGTTCATGCCTGGGGCGATGTTGGCGGCCATCATGGCTGCCTCAATGGGAAATGTGCCGCTCCCGCAGAAAGGATCTACCAGAATCCGGTCCTTCCTCCAGGGCGTCAGCATGATAAGCGCCGCCGCCAAAGTCTCTGTGATCGGCGCCTTTCCCGACACCTCCCTGTATCCCCTCTTATGCAAGGACACGCCTGACGTATCAATCCCAACGGTCACTACATCCTTCATCAAGAATACGCGCACTGGATAAGAAGCCCCGTCTTCCGGAAACCACTCCAGCCTGTAGTGCTCCTGCATCCGCCTGACCATTGCCTTTTTCATGATAGACTGTATGTCAGAAGGACTGAACAGCTTGCTCTTTACAGAGGCTGCCTTCGCAACCCAGAACTTCCCGTCCTTTGGTATGTAGTCTTCCCATGGGAGGCTTCTAGTCTTCTCAAAAAGTTCCTCAAAGGTCGTGGCCTTAAAGCTTCCTACCTTCCACAGAATTCTCTCTGCCGTTCGAAGGAAAATATTAGCACGGCAGACGGCATCCGCATCCCCATAGAAAGTGACTCTGCCGTCTTCTACTTCTGCAATCTCATATCCCAGATCTATAATTTCTCTTTTCAGCACCGCTTCCAAGCCAAAGTGGCAGGGTGCAATCAGTTCAACTTTATTCATAAACTCTCCCAACACGAAATTTATATTTACCTTACTATCTTACTTTCTTTCCCCATATTTTGTCAATGATTCCCGTCCTATTAGGCGATTTCTTTTGCCCAAAACGAAATATTGCAAGGCCGACGGTATATCGCCTGCCTTGCAACATTCATTTTTCTTCAGCCTGATCCAATTACGATCTAATCTCTAACTAGTAGTTGTCGCTGTAGTTTGAGCTGTTAGAATTCTTGTTCTGGTTAGATGCATTCTTGTTGGACGCATTCTGGTTAGATGCGTTCCTGTTGGATGCATTCTGGTTGGATGCATTCTGGTTGGATGCATTCTGGTTGGATGCGTTCCTGTTGGATGCATTCTGGTTAGATGCATTCTGGTTGGATGCATTCTGGTTAGATGCATTTGAGTTACTGTTAGATGAATTATAGTTTTTAGCCATGTCAATTCCTCCTAATCTTTTTGGTTACGAGATTATTATGTCCTTGACAAATTTTTTTATGTATCAATTTTCACAAAAATGAGTCCTTAATTATATTAAGATTTTTTTAATTTTTAACTTGCTTTTCAAATCGTTCTATATTATACTAAAACATGTAGAAAGAATACTTTCTACAACCCCTTATTAATTATTTATACTCCCCTCAAAAGACCGATGGCTCCCCCATCGGTCTTTTACTTTTTTATTTTATTCTATATTATCGGCCTCATCGTCGGCTGCCAATGATCCTGAATACGATAATCACAAGGATCAATGGTACAAGAATCGGCGCAAGAAGGCTGAATATGCCGCCAATTACAGCGATAACCAGCATAAACACCCCAACGATTCCCAGAACCAGAAGCAATTTCTTCCACCAGGCATCCAGGCCGAATATATGGACTCGTCCTGTTCCGCCCTGCTGCCTCTGATCATAATTCTGCTTTTTAGGCTCGTATCCGTAATCTTCCTGGGTATTCCCTTGTATCTCCACAGACTCTATGATCGTGCGGGCAATCGCCCATGGATCTCCCAGTTCCGCAACGACTTCTTGCTCGCTTCTTCCCTTCCTGACCTCATCCGCAATATAGCCGCTGTAATAATCAACATTCTCCTGTATTACCGGACCGCTCAGGTCATTTGCCAAAGCTTCCTTTAACTTATTTAAAAACTCGCTTCTTGTCATGAACATCCTCCTACATATGCATCAGACGGATTCCCGGCTGTAGCCGTACCATATCTTAATAAGCAAAAACCTTGCACTTAGAATATCACATCCCTATGTCTATTCCAAGTCCAAGGTTCTTAAATTTTTCTAATCTCTTTATTAAGATGTTATACTTCGAAGATCAGGTCGCCGTAGGATGGCATCGGCCATGCTTCTTTGTCTACGATCATTTCCAGCTCGTCTACCGGCGCACGCAGCGCTGCCATGGCTGGCACCACGTCAGAGTGATAGAATCTTGCCTGGTCTGCCCCTTCCTCCATGGAGGAAGCCTGATCCGTCACTATAATAAGCGCTTCCAGAGCCTTCTTTGTCTGATTCAGAAGAGAGGATGCTTCCGTAAGAAGATCCGCCTGCACGGATGCGTCCGCACCGGCTCCCTTCACGCTGATCACCGTATCCGCAAGCGTCTTCGTGTATTTGATGACCGCCGGGATGATCTGCTTGCTTGCCATATCAATCATCGTGCGGGCTTCTATATTGATAGCCTTTGAATAATTCTCAAACTTGATCTCCGCGCGGGATTCAAGTTCCGCCCTGGTAAATACCTTGAATTCTTCAAACATTTTTATGGTCTTCTCCGTGGTAAGCGCCGGAATCGCCTCTACCATGGAGCGGATATTCGGGAGTCCTCTTCTTCCCGCCTCCTCGACCCATTCATCAGAATATCCGTTTCCGTTAAATATGATGCGCTGATGCTCATACGCGTATTTCTTGATCAGATCATGCACAGCCATATCAAAGTCATCCGAACTTTCCAGCACATCACAGGCTTCTTTAAACGCCTCTGCAACGATCGTGTTGATCACCACGTTTGGCCCGGCCACAGAGTCGCGGGAGCCAACCATACGGAATTCGAACTTATTGCCTGTAAATGCAAATGGAGACGTCCTGTTCCGGTCTGTGGCATCCTTTGCCAGGTCCGGCAGCGTTCTGACGCCTGTCTCCAGTTTTCCGCCTTTAATGCTGTGTGTGGCTTCTCCGGTAACGACCAGCTGCTCGATCACATCTTCCAGCTGCTCTCCAAGGAATACCGAGATGATTGCAGGAGGCGCTTCATTCGCTCCCAGCCTGTGATCATTTCCTGGGTCAGCCGCAGACTCCCGCAGAAGATCCGCGTGTTCATCCACCGCTTTCAAGATACACGTAAGCACCAGCAGGAACTGGATATTTTCATGAGGCGTCTTTCCTGGCTCCAGCAGGTTCTTCCCATCATCTGTGGTAAGGGACCAGTTATTATGCTTTCCGGAACCATTCACGCCAGCAAATGGCTTCTCATGAAGCAGGCATTTCATGCCATGCTGGCAGGCTACCCTCTTCAATGTCTGCATAACCAGATGGTTGTGGTCGACTGCCACGTTAGCCTTCGCATAGATTGGAGCAAGCTCGTGCTGAGCCGGCGCTACTTCGTTATGCTGCGTCTTAGCCGTCACGCCCACCTTCCAAAGTTCCATGTTGACATCTTTCATGAATCCTGCAATCCTCTGGCGGATCGTTCCGAAGTAATGGTCATCCAGTTCCTGGCCCTTTGGAGGCATGGCTCCAAACAGGGTACGTCCCGTATAGATCAAATCTTTCCTCTCTTGGAACTTCTTGGCGTCAACCAGGAAGTACTCCTGTTCCGGTCCAACGGATGGAGTGACTTTCACGGATGTCGTATTCCCAAATAAACGAATCAGCCGAAGCGCCTGTTCATTGATCGCTTCCATGGAACGAAGAAGCGGCGTCTTCTGGTCTAAGGCTTCTCCTGTATAGGAACAGAATGCTGTAGGAATGCAAAGCGTGGCTCCGGCAGCATCGTGCCTTACAAATGCAGGCGACGTACAATCCCATGCCGTATAGCCTCTTGCCTCGAACGTGGCGCGAAGTCCCCCTGACGGGAAAGAAGATGCGTCCGGCTCGCCTTTGATCAGTTCTTTTCCTGAAAAACTCATCAGGACTTTTCCGCTATCCAGAGGCGCGGAGATGAATGAGTCGTGCTTTTCTGCTGTTACGCCAGTCAGCGGCTGGAACCAGTGAGTGTAATGAGTAGCTCCTTTTTCAATTGCCCATTCCTTCATCTCATGCGCAATTACATCTGCTGTCGCAAGGTCTAATTCCTTGCCTTCTTCAATCGTCCTTTTCAGATCCTTATAGACTTTCTTGGGAAGTCGTTCCTGCATGACCGTATCATTAAAAACATCTTCTCCAAAAATGTCAGCTACATTTAATGCTTCACTCATATCTTTGCGTTTCCTTTCTTATCTGTCTTAGTATGAATTAATATCCGTCCCTCCGGAAATTCCAGTCCGGAGGATAATTAGAAAAAGGCACTCCAACTTCTGGTTGGAACGCCTTTGTTCTCTTTACGCCTGTTAGTATACCTCAATCAGTCGAAAAAGGCAAGTAAAAATTTCATTCTTCAGCAATTATAAAAATTTCAACCTTTTTTTCGACAAAAATTCAATATCGTTATTTTGCACAAAACAGGTGCGTGTTCTTTGTAGAATTTGTTTCTTTTCTATTTCCTATCATATCCTCTTTCTTTTGTGATAGCATTCTAATAAGGCCGCCAGGTTCATGCCGGCCGTCTGAGATTCTGTAGCTGAAATATATTAGCTAATTCTCTGCAATTCCTCCTCAAACATTTCCGCTGCAGATTTATACCCATGGATACGCCGTGGGTATTGATTTATCCAGTTTTCAACCTCCTGGATGTCCTCAGCCGTTCGATCATCAAAATTCGTTCCTTTAGGGACTTTTCTCCGCACCATTTTGTTTGTGACTTCGTTTGTCCCTCTTTCCCAGCTGCTATATGGATGACAGTAATACATCTTTGTTCTCTTTCCTGCTCCTATTGCGGATCTCTCCAGTTCTTCACAATAGGCAAATTCTGTCCCATTGTCTACAGTTATGCTTTTGAATACCGTTTTGAATAATTCTCCCCAGCGTTTTTCCAACCGGTCCACTGCTGCCACCACTTCCTCAGCACTATGGTTATTCAATTTGAATATGATTTCCGCTCTTGTTTTTCTTTCTGTAAGTGTTAATAATGTATTTTTAGATTTTCCTCGGCACCCCAGAACGCTATCCATTTCCCAGTGGCCAAACTCCTCTCTGCTGTTTATGATCTCCGGTCTATTTTCTATGCTTTCGCCCGCCTCTGCTCTCTTTTGCTTCTTTACCTTATTATATTTTCTTTTCCTATTCTTTTTTACAGGCAGATTTTTATTGGTTACTCTCAGAAAAATTCCTTTATCTATATAACTGTATACAGTGGTTGTGCATATTTTGGTCTGGAACTCGCTCCATCGGCCTGATGCTGTCAATTCTCCTATGATTGCATCCGGACTGTAATCCTCATTTATTATTTTATTCTCAATATAATTGGCTAGCTTGATATCATTTCCTATTTTCAGCTGTGTTCCCCTTACTTTCAGGTTTTCATCACATTTTCGTTGTGCCAGATCTGAACTATATCGCATTTCGGTGGTATAGTCGCTGTTTAAGTGTTCATATCGGCCTCGTTTAAGTTCATTGTAGATTGTACTGCGGTGTACGTGCAAAATCTCAGCAATTTCCGCAACTTTATGGCCAGCATTATATAAAGCCTCCAGTCTGATTCTATCGCTGTGTTTTAATTGTCTACTTCCTTTTTGATTTGCCATACTCCTGCCTCTTTCGTAAAACAACCCGCAGGCATCGGTGTCCTGCGGGTTGTTATGTGCTTCTTATCATTTGCCTTGTATTATTTTATCTACTATCAGCTTTTCAATGTAATGCGGACAGCTCCGCACTCCAGTCTCCCAGTTCGACAGTGTTCTATATGGTATTTCTAACCACTCTGACACCTCACGCCTACTCATTCCCTTTTGTTTGCGTGCTTCTTCAATCGTCATTTTGTCTGCTTCCTTACGCTCCATATCCATTTTCTCTCATTTCATTTATAATTGTTTCATCATATCCTTTTCCGTAGTATCTAAAAATAACACTTTCATCTTCAAAGAAAACCCAGTCACAATTAGTATCATTGATAATTCTTGCAACCGCTTCTTTTTTTGAAGAACCCGGCAAGAATTTTGCAATATATTCGACAGCTTCGCACATTGATTTGAAATTAAAGACCTCTCCGCCCTCTTCCTCTTTGCAGATTGCAATATAATCGTTTTTTGTATATCCCTTTACTGCTTTCATTCTATTACACCTCTTGCCTTTTATTTTTTTCCTGCTATAATCTAATTAAGCACTTGGGGCGGTTAGCAGGATTGTTTAGGTATCCGCCCCTCGTGTGTTCCCTTTATTCTATTTTACTTTCTTACCTCTTCAAGGATTTTTTCAATATGTTCTACTGTATGTGTTTCTCCGTTTGTTCTCGCTACTTCTCTTATTGATACTAACATTGCTATCAGATCTGCTTTACTCATTTCGTTCTCCATGTTTAACTCCTTTCCTGCTGTTCCCTTGCTACAATTATATAATACACCCATTGAGTGCATTTGTCAATCGTTTTCTACTCATTGGGTGTATTTTTTACAAGAAAAAAACACCGTAACATACTGTTACAGTGTCCCACTTTCATCAGTCAGCCATTCCATGCTCACGCCCAGTGCTTTAGAAAATATTTTCAATTCATAATCTGTTACGATTCTTGTGCCTCTTTCTATGCGACTTATTGAATCTCGTTCTATCGCAACTCCGGCCACCTGCATACGCGCCGCTAAATCACTTTGTGTAATTCTGTTTTTTGCTCTCGCCAACCTTATGCGTTCCCCGCACAAGTTATCTTTTCCCTTGTATGCGTATATCTTCATCCGGTACGCCCCTATCATGTGTTAATAATCAGAATTTTTCTTGACTTTACCACATTTCAAAAGCATAATTGTGTTAAAGGTCAGCATGACTATAATTTTCACATTTATCTAGGAGGATGCACTATGGATTTATTCACAAAAGCTGATAAGCAAAAAGAGTTCCCTGATAGTAATACCGTTCTTATACATTTGAAAAGCAACGGAAAATTCAATGTAACTATTCACGATAACTTTCTTACGGTAGAGCCGCGTGGTTTCACTAATGCTGTTAATAAGGGACTGATCGGGCAAAAGACCTATGATCTCAATAATGTTTCCGGTGTACAATACAAAAAACCCGGATTTACCACTGGATATTTGCAGATTGTTCTCATCGGCGGCAGAGATGCACGAAACGGCGTCTCCGGAGCTGTAAAAGATGAAAATTCCATCACTTTCTCTAAAAAAGAGGATCATCTGATTCTTGAAATAAAAGAATATATTGAAAATTATATCCATGAACGCTCCGCTGGTTCCGCTACAGCCTCTAATCTTGATGAAATACGAAAGCTTAAAGAGTTGCTTGATATTGGAGCAATCACAGATGAGGAATTTGAAGCCAAAAAGGCTCAGTTGCTTAGCATTTAAAGAAATCACAAAAAGCCCCGGCATTTTGCCGGGGCCTTTCTGTTTGTCACATGTCTGATATTATTTCACATATACATTTCCATCATAGTATGCCGCGATCCATCCAGACGGTACCAGAATCCATATATCACTGCCTACATTCTTGATAGCCTGGCACGTTACCTGAGTACCTGCATCCAGGCATCCATCATGATCTTTATCATGTCTCCGTCCGTCCAGTGTCAGCTGGCTGTAGCTCTTGGTTGGGCAACCTGTTCCTGCTCCTGTTCTCACTTTCAGTTCAACCTGCAGAGCGTACACTGTTCCCACTTTGTATGTCGGCGCCTTGTTGGAGCTGTTTCCGGAATTTGATCCAGCCTGTCTGATATACGATGAATCTACAAAACCATAAATCTTTTTAGCAAGCAGGATATAATACCAATCATGGCCGCTGTTGTCCTTGATCGTATCGCAAATATCCACCAGGTTTCCTGCTCCCAGTACCGGCCAGGACTTGATGCTTGTGGAGCTGCCTGCCCAGGTCTTAACCGGAACATTGTCCTGTGTGATTTCTCCCACCCACTTCGGAGTCTTATTGATTTCTCCGGATGCTGATCCGTTGGAAGTTGTTCCGGAGTTCGTTCCAGAATTAGAACTGTTTCCTTTACCGGTTGCTTTGGATGCATAGTCAGGTATTCCGTATCCACGGATATATCTGCCGTTAATTGTGATCTTTCTTGTTCCGACCAATCCGCCGCCCATGTTGCACTCTCCTATTAGAATCTCTCTGGTGTTCTTATTGACCTCCAGAACAATTCCAACATGATCCGGCCAGCTTGTACAATCCGTTGTTGCATAATTCGTTCCATCTTTCCAATAATAGAACACGAAATCTCCAGTATCTGGGATATATGCATCATTTTCAACCCACCGGCCCATTTTCTGGAACAGCTGAATCATATATCCACAGCTGCACTCTCTTGGAATAATGTCCGTGAGTCCGGCCTTGATTCCCGCTGCGGATGCTCCTGTTGCACAGTAGTCATCTGTTGGTTGTACTTTGTACCCTCTGGCCAATGGCAGGCAGCTATTGTATAAGTTGATAATGACCATGTGTGATCTATCTGACCGTTTCAGTCCGATCCATCCTCTCATGTTGTTTGCTACCATCTGTCTCAATTCATTCTCTGTCATTCCTGCGCTCTCCTTTTCTTCTCCTACATACTGCTTGATCCATTTCACACAGCACTGATGTCTGGACTGATACATCTTGTCTCCAACCTGGTTGTTGTTTGATGTATCCTGCTGATCCAGGATCAATGATGCATAGACGCTATCCGGCGTGTACGGTTTGGCCGCACGTCCGAAAATTCTTTTTGTCGGTTTCGGGCCTCCCAGATGTTCAATCTCGCACCACATCATCTGAGCTGGCACAGTATTGACTCCGTATGCCACGGCCTGTTTGATGTATGTCTCCATCAGCTGCTCAAACAGCTCATCTTGGCATTTCTTTCCGCTCGGTGTCGTGATGATTGCGATCAGCGCCGCTTTCTCTGTTGCAGATGGATTCCAGCCGATCGCCTCCCAGTCCTGGCTCAGTCTGGACTCAATTCCTGCAGTGTCAGCTCCGCGAAATGCTCCCGGATCCTCTTTCAGAATCATCTGACAGAGTTTTCTGGCCTCATTGCCATAATTCTGTGCCCAGCCCAACGTGCAGGTTTTTTCATTCGCTGAGTTTGCTCTCTTTCCGGCGTATGCTTCGTATCTACGTTGTCCATATTCCTGACCGCCAGACTCCACTCCTCCGATAATGTTCGTCAATATTTCAAGTTGCTTTTTGTCCATGATCTTCCTCCAATCAAAGAAAAAGGGACGGTTTCCCGTCCCCTATTCCTGTTATTTCTCTGTCTCATCTTCGATGCACGCTGCATCTGTCAGACCCTCTCCGATGATGTACGCCACCACGGATGCTCCGGCCATAATCAGTGCTGTGACCTGTGTTGCTGTGTTCTCAGCTCCACCAGTGGCCACAATCATCATGCTCACGAATGATGCAACTGCAGTCCATAACTTTCTACTTGTCAGTTTTCTTACCCAGTTAATTTTCTTCATTTCCATGTTCCTCCTCTGATTTCTTTGTTAAAATCTCTATTGCCTTTGTTATCTGTGGCGGCATCGGAATCCCCATCAGACCCGCATTCTCCACGATGCTGATAGCCTCGTTGGAAATAAATCCGATAATCACGGCGTCACGTATGTAGTTCACATGAATCAGCATATCGAACCGGTACGCCATCAGCACGATCAGTAAAATCACGGCTTTTCTGCAGAGTCCTTTGAATCCCGCCTTGCTTTCCAGTGCTCCGTTTTTCGTCTTTGTAGACTTGTGGAACACTCCGGCCACAATCAAGCCAGTCAGGTAGTCTATGCCGATCAGAATCATCAGCGTCTGCAATCCTGTATCCCAACCACCCAAAAGTGCTGCTATGAATCCGCCGACCATTCCAACCGTGGTGCATAACTGCTCTTTCATCATCTTTCTACACCTCCCCTCTGCCCTCATACATCATCCACATCGTCCACATCAGCGTATGGCCTGCAGTAGTATTCCGTTATATCCAGCTCGTCCTCAATCTGTTCCAGCGTCTTGCTGCTCTGTCCTCTGATATACAACCGCAAGTCCGTGATGTGCGACCATAGCCTTGATATAATTCTCAGCTTAGTCATCATTCCTCTGTGATCTCTCCCATTCCGGATCTAACCAGAATATCTTTCACTTTTGTCTTTAAGAGACGCGGAACTCTTTCATACATTTTCTTTGCGTCCTCTACTGTCTCCTGGTTCATAATTTCCTGTGCCCATAACATTGCCATCATTGCAATACCATCCTTTCCTGTACATAATAAAAATAAATTGATTAGTAACTTACGCATAAACCGCCTCCGACATTTCCAGCAGGCATGATTTCAGCATCCTGATTGTTTCCTCCTGCTCCTGAACCTTTTGTTCCAGTGTCTTTTCTTTCTGTGGCTCATATTCCAGATATTTCTCCGGATTCTTCTCCACGGCTTCACGGTTTACGTTTTCCGCTTTTTCCCGGAACTGGTGGAAATCATATTCCCAGAACGTATCTGTCACAGTGATATACTGTTCTTTTTCTACCATCTGCTGATTTTCTTCTGTAACTTCCTGCCCATTGAGGCAGATTGTCACGTCCACCATTCCGTTATCAAGCGGCTGCCAGCTGACCGCCGGCTGTTCTGTTGTGAATCTTGCTTTCAATGCTTACCCTCCTTTTCGCGTATTTCATCAGTTGCTCTATTCCATACTTCTTTTTGAAGTGAACGGAATCTGAATTTTTGAACCACCCATAATATGAAATGCAGCGGTACGCCAGATCTAGTGCTATCTCCATACGCCGTTGCACCTGTTTTCTCAATCTCAGATATGCCCGTCTTGCCCGGAGGAATATGCTCCGGCGGACTTCTGTGCGGTCCCTATAAATTTTGTAGCCCATCATATCAATGCAATCTCCGTGATGCTTTCCATCTTTTCCGATATAGTCAACCTGGAACAGTTTCCAGTTCGGTTTTATCTCCAGGCCCAGCTCCTCTCTGAAAAATCGGATCAGCATGAGCATGGCCTTTTTGACGTCTACCTTTCGTGGTCCCAGGATCAGGATATCGTCCATATAAAAGATTATTTTATAGAACAGTCTTGTCCGTTTCTCCTGGCCACGTCTTTTCTGCACCTTAAAGAGCTTTTGCTGTGCATAGTGGTAGGCAAAACTGAGGTAGTAATTGCATAGCCACTGGCTCAAATATGAACCGATGGATAGCCCCTGCTTGTACGATGCAATCAATGTCTCCACTAAATAAAGCAGGTCATCATTTTTGACCTGCTTTCTCAGAAATCTCATGAGCTTTCTTGTGTTAATAGATGGATAACAGTGCCGCACATCTGCCTTGGCTCCTGCCCTCGTTTTGTCCGGATTCTTCCGAATCCATCTCTCTATTGCATTCTTTCCGTATACCTGGCCACGGCCCGGCACACTGGCGCATTGATATTTTCCTATCTTTCTTTCAAATAATTCTTTCAGAGCATTGACAGCTACATAATTGTATATCTGCTGTTTTATGCTCTCCACGCCTATCTCCCTGAGCTTTCCGGAGTTTCCGTCATACCTCATGGAGTAGTGTATTTCCGGGAAATGAACATCACGCTCCTTGATTTCCCTTGCCAGATCTTCCGCTGCTCTTTCCAGCAACGGGTCCGCATTGCTCCTTTTCTCCTGGATCAGTCTGCTCACAGCCCTGACGGACAGTGGTTGACCGGTTTGGTATCCGGCCAGGAACCCTGCCACATCACGCCGTTTCCATTTATCTGAAAAACATTCCAGCATACAGGCCATGATCCAGTCTTTATCCAGTCGTATATTTTTACAGTATCGTTTCAACTGTGAGTCCTCGTTTCTTGATACAGGAGTTTCCGGTTTTCTACTCACTCCGCGTCATGGCCTACTGCACCATGCGCCCGTCCAGTCAGGCTCCTTGGCTCCCAGCTGGGCGGTGTGGCTTCAATCGTATTTTGGGGATATGCCCCACGCACCTGCTTTCCGGTGGCTCCGTTCCTACAGAGCGAAATGTAACGCTGAAATTCAAATAAATTTCAAGAAAATCCAGAGACGATATTCCAGTTCGTGTTCGACCAGCCATTGTTCGCATTCAGAATCCAGAGGCCAGCATTCGCGCCATTGTTCAAATTGCCCAGCGCAAGCCACAGAGGAAACCGCCCGTTTAGCGTTACAAGTCCGTTATTTATTTATAAGGGGAAAGCCCCTCTGTCAGGCCGTTGCCTGCCATTCACCCCTGGTGCCGTTTGGAGAAACGCCAGAGACGATAATCCAGTTCGAGTCCGACCAGCCATAGCTCGCAAGCAGAATCCAGAGGCCAGCAGACGCGCCACGGCTCAAATTGCCCAGCGCAAGCCACTCTCTCTGTCCTGACGTTCCTGTATCTGTATACAGTCCATCAGCAAATCCTGTGGTTGAGCCTCCGCCTACTTTCGTAGGAATCATGATGCCCAGGTTCGGATCTGTTGTTTCTTCTGTGATATATTTCCAGGATGCCGCTGTATAGGCCACCTGTGCGATAGCCTTTTTATAATTTGCCCGCACTGTCGCAATGTTGCTGGACAGTGTGCTGGCGTCCTCGCATACATAGACATCTCTGGCCGGATTCCCGTCCGCACCGGTAACAATATCCATGACAACATTCCCCAGAACCTCATAGGCTCCGATACAGGTCTCAATGCCCTGGATCTTGTATGGATCTTTCCCATTGGTGTTGCTGTTCGGAGATCCGTCTGAGCCGGCCACCTCATCAGTTGCTCCACTGTGCCATGGCATTGTTGTGATCCATGTGGTCAATGTCGTATCGAATGCCTCCGGAGCATCCACATATACTGCTGCATTGCTGTCATCCACGTCCTCAATCTTTGTGACTTTGACGCTGTATGCTTTGTTGTGTATATAGGAAAAATACCGGTCTCTGTTTGTGTTTGAACCAACGTCTCCGATGGAAACATATGAGCCGATCACATAACCAGCCGCCTGTGCCTTTGTTAGTACCACTCTCATCACTCCGGTTTCTTCTACCAGGTTCTGGTTCTGATTGCTGTATGAGGTACATCCGGCCATGATGCTCTGGCTGTGTGTGGTTGCATATTTAATAATCATCATGAGCTGTCTATAGAACAGATCCCAGCTTGTCGTGCCGCAATAGTGACCGCCCAGCTTGTGCATATAGGTTATCATTCCGGTGTAGCTGACCGGATTTCTCGCCTGTGTTGCCTGGCAGCCATTGGCCGGTGCCAGGCCTTTTGATGAATACGGCACTCCATCAATGTCTCCCGCCGCATACTTGGCATGGATCATGAATGGGCTGATTGTTCCGTCCGGATTGATAGATTCTTTCATCGGATACGGTGTCAGCTCTGTCTGGCTGTCAGAATAATGATATAGGACTGCCTCAGTAGTGTCCTCGATACCGAACCAGGCGCTCATTGTAACCTCTCCGACCTGCACCTTGCCGTACTTGGTAAATCCAATCTGGCCCTCCAGGGCATCTACATGGTTGAAACCATTCTCGTCTACAGAAAAATTGCAGGTAAAATGATGAAATAGGCCATACTGAGCATAATCATCTCTGCCCTCTGTTCTTCCCACAGATGGCTCCGCAACCATATTCTCATTGGCATTCATTTTCACGCCCACAGGGCTTGTGGATGTCTCCCATTTATAAATCTTTGTTGTGAATACCTTTCCGTTTCTCCTGAGTGCAAAATAATTGGAGAGTGCATTTTCAACGCCCCCTCCGTTCTGCTTAATCAGATCAATCTGTGTCTGTCCAGCTGTTTCAATTTTCGTGACGCTGGCTGCTGTATTCTGTTTCAGATCTTTTGACGCCTGCTGTGCATTGTTCAGGTCAACCTCCAGCCCTGTTTTGATCTGGTCAGCATTCTGGACCAGATTCTGCATGGTTGTGATGTTTTCTCCAGATGTTTTGATACTTGCGTCCAGTTTTGTTTTGGCTTCTCCGGCCGCTGTCACATCTGCCTCCAGACTTCTTTCTGCCTGTCCTGCTGCCGTGATATCTGCCTCAAGGCTCTGCTTTGCTTTTCCTGCAGCTGTGGTATCCGCCTCTAAAGTCTGAGCTGCCTTGTTGGCCGCTGTCACATCTGCCTCCAGACTTCTTTCTGCCTGTCCTGCTGCCGTGATGTCTGCCTCTAATGTCTGCACCGTCTTTGTGGCTGCTGTATTTTTTTCTCCCAGGCTCTTGTCCAGGGAGGTTGCTGTTGTGTTCTTCTTTTCCAGGTTTTCCGCCAGTGTAGTCCCTTTGTTCATTTTAGCCGTCAGGTCTTTCTGGACTTCCTTGGCCTCCTGCAAATTACTGTTAAATGCCTGCTGTGTCTGCTGGTTTTTTGTCACGTCTGCATTGATTGACTTTTGTGCCGCCTGGATGTCCGCCTTTGTCTGATTGTATGTATTATTCTCATCAGACACCTCATTGATTGCAGAAACAATCGCAGCTCTGACGTCCTTTCCTTTCTTGGCGCTGGCAATCTGTTCCGTGTACTTCCTTACGTTTGCCATGTTTAACCTCCTAACTTCATCGTATGGGCTGTATCTTCCAGAGCTACCGTTTCCAGATCCTCCGGATGTCCTGGTCTCGCAAGCCTTTTTTCTTCCGGTGTCTCTTGCCAGATATCGTATCCTTGGACGCAATACAGCGCCAACTCATACGGTCTTATCATTGTTGCTCTGTTGTTTTTCTTCGCTGAGAATGTCTGCATTTTTGTCTCCTCCCTTTATTCCAACTTTTTTCTTGAAATCTTCGATATCATCCACCTCTGTTCCTGATTTTGGTTGCTGTTCTTCTGTGCCGGTCTGCTCCGTATTGGCTACCGCCAGATCAATCTGTGTTTTCATCAATTCCTGGGCGTATTCTTCTGACTTCATCTGCCTCATGTGTGACTGGATTCTATCCAGCACCTTATCCATGAGGCTCGGTGGAATTGCGTACTCCTGCATATATGCCAGCACCTGTGCGTCCAGTTCTCCTGCTACATTATCCAAAATTGCTCCTACGTTCATGATTCTCCTCCTATCCCATCAATAATCCATTTCTATAGGTTTCATCTGTCCACGACCATTCTATAGCTCCGTTTCCGATGTCTCTTATATTCGTGATTTTTCTGCGCGTTCCGGTGTAAGTCGTGTATACTGTTCCAGCGTTCCAGCTGGTAGCTGTACACAGCTTTCCTTTGATATCCACGCAAGTGTTTCCCATGATTCTCAACGTGTGTTCGTTGGTGTTGTTGTAAGCTCCGTTGAAATCAATGTATCCATAGGTCGAACCGCTGTATCCTCCAGTGATTTCTCCATAGCTCATTTTTATCCACCAGTCTCCATTTTTCGCCTCGAAACTTCCCTGACAGCTTGCACCTTTCATGGTTACATATCCAGATGCCGTGAGCGTAAAGTTTGTGGAACTGATGCTGATTCTGTTCGACTTAATTGAAATAGAGCCAGACTCTGCACTGATCTCTGAGGAAATTTTTCCTTTTGACACTCTCAGCTTGATAGCATCCGTATTGACCTGGATACTGCTTTTCAGTGTATCCTCTGCTTTTTTCGCTCTTGTGACTTCCGCCGTGATATCGTTGGCTGTCAGTTTCAACTGAGACTCAGTATAGGCCGCCGCATATCCCATGATTTCCACGTCTGTGATGTATACCGTTGTATTGGCCACGTTATTGTAGAAATATGTATAAAAATATGACGGTGTTGCAACATTCTCAAATTCAAATGTTTTCCAGGATGTGCTCAAGTCTCCTGCATTTGTATAGTGTGACGTTCCATCTATTGTCACTCTGATTCTGGCTGTTTTCTCCTGCCCTGATGCACAGGCCGCTTTGAACCTTACTCTGACTTTTCCCTTTTTGTCGAACGGTTTCTGATACCATCGTAGATAATAGGTGCTGGTCGTGTTCGTGATCTGAGCACATGATTTTCCGGAAAACGTGTTCTGTGTGACCTGTGTATTGTTAGACCGGTACCAGCCAGTGAACTTATCTTCGCTATCTGAAAAAGATCCGTTTGTGCAATAGTTATGACTGTTGCTCTCATACATCTCAGATACCTGCTGAGTGATCTTTCCGGCCTCTACCGTGATTCTTGCGTCCACATCGTCAATCAGTTCTTTCACGTTTCTTAACACCCGGATATCCGTCAGATAGATCTGCTGTCCGGATGAGCCAGTAATAGAAAGATAAAAGGATCTTGTCCCGGCACTTGTGTAGGTAACGGTTCTTTTCAGTGTGTACCATTTATCACAGTTTACCGTTGACAGGTACTGTGAGATTGTATTTCCGTAAAAGCCAAAATAACAATAGTTTGGTTTCTTTCCAGTAGGCGTGTACACCTTAACCTCTATCTCATAGGTACCCGCTGGCAATGTTCCCAGGCTCTGCTGTATTGATGCTGTGTTCCCGTCTGTTTTGGTCATCAGGATGGCGTTCATATTCCCGACTGTGCTCTTTGCCACTGTGGCATTGGTCGATGCCGTGAACTTTGAAATGTCCAGACTCTGGTTGTCTCCGCCTTTGATATAATCATACCGGTTCGTGATGCTTTTCTGATCCGTAACCGCCAGCTGTATCTTGTCCTCTATCGACTTGATGCTAGTTGTGATAATTTCTTTCACAGCGGTTTCCCGCTTGTCTGTATAATCATTGGCATTCTTTGTGGCCTGTGAGAATTTCCCCTCCAGTTCGGATTTATATTCAACCGTCAACTTTTCTGAGCTGACAGAGTTGGCCGTGATCCGTTCGCCTATAATCTGGCCGTCCAGTGTCATTCCCACTGTGTACGGTCCCGCATATCCGTTGCGACTGCCTCCGATGCCCTCCTTGTTTATCTGCAGAATCTTTGTGGCCTTTTCTTTGCTTGGAGCGTCCATGTATAGCTCTCTGAGCCAGAGTCCATTTTCGTCAAATTCTTCCAGATGATATCCTCCGGCCGTTCCTGTCATTTTTGCTGTCAGGTTATCAATAGCCGTCCGGATCTCCTGATTCTGGATTTTCCGGCGTTCCTCAGCCGTTGCTGTGACTCCGGAATAGATTCTGCTCTGCTGTTCTGTATAGGTCAGCTTTCTGTTCTCTCCCAGTGTCAGTGTTGCTCCGTCTGGTTTCTGCAGAGGAATCTGCATCTCCATGACCGGAAAAACTCTGTTCATTCCGTATGGCTTGGCTCTGCATTGAATCCGGTCTCCGCACTCAAAAGCATCATAGTCACTATCCATCATGGACAGGTCTACCGCCGTCAGTTCCAGTGTCAGATTCTCAAACTGGTTATCCTCCAGCCACTCTTTTCCTTTTCTGAGCAGGTTTGATGGCTCTGTTACGTCCTGCCAGGTGTTAGTTATCCACACCCACCCAAAGTTTTCCACAGCACTCTGGTTATAAATGTAATTTGATCCACCGTTTACGCTGGTAATGTCCACATACTTCTCCAGAGCGTCAATCTCTGACTCTCCCTCCAGACGTGCACCCAGTGGAATCAACGCTGTGACAATATTTTCCGCCGTTCTGCTCAGTGAGTAGTCCAGCATATTCAGTCCGAACTCAATCGGCTGACTGCAATACTTTCCGTATTCTTCCAGCGTGATCCAGTCCAGATATAGCTTGTCATTCTCATGCCGGAGTTTCAGATATCCTCCCAGTTTCTCCACCAGTTTCTCTCTGATCGCTTTCAGCGTGTTCTCAAAGTTGGTGTACCTGTATAAGGAATCGTTTGCATCTGTAATGGTCACTTTTCCCAGATAGATCTTTTTTCTATCCTCTACCTGGTTGTTGTGAATATCCAGAAACGTCTCCAGCATCTGCCGTGGTGTCATATCATGGTACTCAGCCTGCGGCTGTATGGAGTCCGCCAGGAAACTCATTGCGCCGGCGCAATAGACATTTTTGTTTCTATAACGGTCTACTTTCGGCTGTTTCCGGACCTCTCCATAGAACAATTCTGTTGTATCCCGGAACACACTGACCATGCTGCTCCGGTTCTTGATCTTGTCATACAGTGGGTTGTTTGGCGGTACCGAAAACTCAAAGGTTCCCGCATATCCCGTCTGCAGGTTTAGCGTTGGATTGGTCAGTACCGCCTCTTTATCTCCTGGATAGTAGAGGGTCTGACCGTCCATTTTAACTTTATACAATTACAGTGACCCCCTCCTGTACCGGATCGTGAGTGTGCCCGTTCCAGTGAAACTGAGCACCACGTCCTCTGTATTGACTGTGATATCCGCAAAACGGTTCTTTCCTTTCATCAGTGTGTAGGTTTCCCCATTTGCTGTCATTTTGAGTCCCGCTGATCCCAGAACGCCCACGTATATGGTCGGAACGAACGGCATCTGATCCGGAACGATAGTGTACGTCTTTGTCTCTCCGGTCCTTACCGTGATTTCTGTACCCTCGTCTATGATCCCAGTCTCAAAATCAAACGAATCCCACAACCAGTCCTCTGTAGAATCCGCGACATTGTACTTGTATGGGTCAGCTTTCGGAATGGCCAATGTGAATGTGCCTATCTCCCTATTTCTGTCGTATCCCTGGATAGATGCTCTGCCTGTCCAGTAGAACCCAGAGTCATTGTCGAAAATGACCTTGATTTCTCTGCCCTCTACAAGGTTTCTAAGGTCTGAGATAAAAATATCCCAGTTGTCTCTTGGTTTCTTACCGCCCAGCTCGATGCTGATCGGACGGTTTTTGAATATGCGGCGGCCCGTGATGGCTTCTGAGAAATCCAGAAAGCCATCCGCTCCAGGCACGTCCACATAATAGTTTTCTTGTTCCACATCTCCAATATAATCATTGTTTCCTATTGCCAGTCCCCAGTCATTCAGAGTGTGGAATCTTTCGCCGGTGGCCACGATCTCAATCGTGGCTCCGTTTGTAATTGCGTCCATTATAGGAATCCTCCCTCCTCTGCCAGGATACCCAGCTCTCTATCCATATCTCTTGCCAGTTTCGCCGCTACGCCTCCGGTATCCCATTCGATGTTTAAGCTCTTGGCCAGGTATGGCAGATACTGAGCCAGCAATGATGTGATATTCATGATGGCGTTTGTCTGTTTCGCGTTGCTCTGGTCCATCATTGCATTTGCATTGATGGTCATGTCTTTGCTCACGCCCTCGATTGCATCAGCCACCACTGATTTACTCTTTTCGATGCCTTTAGCTAATCCCTGCATAAAGTCCGGCATCCAGGACTCATACTCTGTCAGTGGTCCCTCGTCAGGCACTGAGAAATGCAGAAATGAGCGGATTGTAGATGCCACGTCTGACACGGCATCTCTGACTCTGCCAATGGCGTTCCTGATTCCGGAAACTATTCCGTCTATGAAATCTCGTCCCCACTGTACCGCCTGGCTTGGCAGTGATGTGATAAAGCTGATTGCTGACCAAAATCCGTTCCGCACAGTTGATCCCAGACTGCTCAGTGCGTTTCCGATTCCGGAAACCATATTGTGGAACGCCTGCACCGCTGACTCTTTCAGATTTTGTGCGGTTTGAACCACACTGCTCTTTAAATTCTCCCAGCTGTCGTGTGCGTTCTGCTTCATTTCCTGCCACTTCTGGTATGCAGATTCTTTCAGGTTCTGGAGCGCCTGGATTGCAGAATCTTTCAAATTTGTTGCTGTTTGAACCACAGAATTTTTCAAATTTTCCCAGGTATTGAGCGCCGTCTGCTTTATCATGTCCCACAAACTTGACAGGGTGTCCATAAATCCTGTAACCAGAGTGACCACATGAGTGACCAATCCCTCTGCAAATGATGTGACCACCTGCTGTATTCCAGACCAGATCTGTGATGCAGCGTCCTGGATATTCTGCCAGATATTTTGTGCATCGGACGCCAGCTGAGTGAAATCTCCCGTTACCAGGTCGATCAGCAAAAGTACCGGTGCAAGTATCGTATTTTTCAGCAACTCCCAGGCTCCTGATGCAATCTCCGTCAGACCGGACCAGATGCCCTGCAGTGTAGTGACTGCATTCTGCCACAATTCCTGTATGGTTGTTACGATTGATGACAGCACAGGATTTTCCATCATGGACTGCCAGATTCCTGAGAAGAAATCAGCCACCTGCTGCCAAATTCCCGACCACCATTCCGGGATGCCCTGGAACCACGAAACCACGTTCTGCCATGCCTGCGGTATTGTATCCGTAAAGAATGAACAGATTGACTGCCAGATCTGAGAAAAGAAATCTCCGACCTGCTGCCAGATTCCTGCCCACCACTCCGGGATGCTTTGAAATTTTGATACCAGACTGTCCCATGCCTGCGGTATTGTTTCGGTAAAAAATGAACAGATCGACTCCCACACCTGAGAGCATTTTTCTTTCACTTTCTCCCATATTTCTCCAAACCACTCCGATATAGCGCCCCAGTTTTTCACAATGGCTATAATCGCGGTAATTGCTGCAGCTACACCGGCAATGATTCCGATAATCGGCCCCAATGTTGCCACGCCTAAAATACTTACGATATTTATCACGGCCAATATGGCAGGGGCTAGAGTGGTAAAGGCGGCAATCACAGCCCCCAGTATAACCACGAAATTCTGTACCGGTTCTGGTAATTTTCCGAAAAATTCTCCTATCGTTTTTATTCCATGGGCAATCGGCGGTATGATATTGTTAGCCAGATTCATCAGTGCCTCTCCCAGCGGAACCAGACTCTGCTCCAGCTGTCTCATGCTTGCCTCAAACGTCTGGGAGTCTGTCGTGGACTGGTCGAACATATTCTCTGCTGATCCAGCCACGTCATCATAGGTGTCCCCTACCGTAGTGAGCGACTCGATAAACTTCGCATTGCCGTCCTCGGCCATTGTACCGAATGCCAGCGCTGCTTTGTTCAGTTTGTCCTGCTGGTTCTCTGTGTTTTGAATATCTGTCACAATGGCATCAATAACATCTTTCTGTGTAGCTCCGCCCTGCTGCCACTGTTTGAATACATCCTCAACTTCTTTGCTCCAGCCTCCGGTTCCGGCTTGTACCTCCCCGGTCTTTTCATCAATTTTGCTCAGGGAATCCGCTATTGTTCCATCAACCAGTCTGGTCGTGACTTCGTTAATGGCATCGTTTACCTTGTCCAGGTTATACGCTCCATTGTCCAGTCCGTTCTGCAATAGTTGGAAATACTCCTGAGCGGAATAACCGGCCTGAGCGAACTTTCCAGAATGCTCTGAGAGGTTATCCCCCAGCTCGTTTGTCTTATCCAGGCCATTCTGTGTACCCTTTACGATATAGTCCATGGCCTGCTGTGCCGTGAGTCCGTACTGCTCCATGAGGCTGTTGACACCTCGGAGAGTCTCATTCATGTCAATTCCATACAGCTCATCCAGCGTGATTGCCTGCTCTGTCAGATGTGTCAGTGTAGTCTCATCCAGATCTTTCAGGTTCTTTTTGACCGTAATGACTGCATTTGATACAGAGTCCATGGAATCTCCCACGCCCTCAGCATATACGTCCTTGATGACTCCGGCTGTTTCCTCAGCCGCTTTCCCGGTTTCTCCAAAATAAGTGGACGCTTTTACTGTGGCATCTTGTGTCTCCAGAAAAGCGTCCTTTGCTTTGTCTCCTAATTCTGTTATTTTATCCCCCAGTCCAGAAAGCTGATCGGCAGCCTCCATCAATGCGCCTGCTGAGATGGTTTTCCCCATCTCGTCCAGTTGTTCTGATGTGTTGTCTGCCTGTGTTCCTGCTTCTTTTAAGTCCTGGATGAGGTTTTTGATTGCCTGTCCATCGTCAACCGTGTCCAGGGCGTCTGTCATCTGTTTGATGTCAGCTTTTCCGTCTGTGGCTGATCTTCCAATCTTTTCAATGGCAAGTTTCAACTGATCTGATGATGCAGATCCGTTTTTGATTGCTGTTACCAGCTTACTGCCCAGGACGTCCGCATAATCATCCACGTCCGCTCCCAGAGCATCAAATAATTTGCTGAGACGTTCGGTATTTGTAGCCAGTCTGTCCTGTTCGGTGTTTAATCCGTCCAGTTCTGACTGATATCGGCTCAATGTTGCCTTGGTTGCCTCAACTTCTCGCTGGAAAGCCATGTACTCCTCCTGGCCAATCTTTCCGGCCTCCAGAGCTGCTGTCACATCTTTCTGTGCCGCCTCCAGCGTGTCCAATTTGCTTGCTGTGTCTGCTATCGCATTTTTCAGTAATTCCTGTTTTTGCGCTACCAGCACCGTATTTGATGGATCTAATTTCAGCAGAGTGTTCACGTCTTTCAGCTGTGCCTGAGTATTTTTCAGCTTGTCGTTTACACCGCTTAGGGCTTTCTGCAGGCCTGTGGTATCTCCGCCAATTTCAATCGTTATTCCTTTGATATTCCGGCCTGCTGCCATCCCGTTCCACCTCCTTAGAACTTGTCAAAATCCTCCTGTGTGGCCATTCTTGGATATTTGTATGAATCATTCTGTTGCTCAGTAAACATATCCATGACCATTCCGACCGTAACCAGATCCAGATCCCGGATAGAGATCCCGACCTGACAGCATCTCAGGAGAAATAATGGAGTGTTTAGCTCCCGGCTACTCGGTCTAAGTTTTTTTTGCCTGACTTTTCGTCTCCTCATTCATATTCCAGAGTTCCAGAATGGCAGGCAGGATCTGATAAATGGAAAATGTGTTAAACTGTTCCAGCCAGTCCATGATATCCGGCGGTACATTCTCCGGATCTGCGTGCTTCGCCATGACATACGCGATATTTTCAAACATTTCCAGGTCCTCAATCGGAATCTCACTTGACTCCTTATCCTCTTTTTTGCCTTTCTTTTTCACAGACTTTGCTATCTTCTGCAAATCCATGAAAAGATCTCTGCGGAATTTCATCCGGTAGATTCTCGGCACCGCTGCGGATGCCTTGAACTCTACCTCTCTGCCATCAATTTCCACCTTTTTTCTCAGCATGATCTATCCCTCCTATTTCTTTATTTCAGCTGTCTGTGCCGCCTCGCTTGTCACGGCAACCGGCTCATATACTTTGTTGTACCAACCTGTATATGTTCCATCTGCTGTGTCCGGTCCTGTCTGTACTTTTACCAGACCGTCTTTTCTCGGACTGTTTGTGATTGTCAGTGTCTCTGTTCCAGGGTCTACTGTCTCCTCTTTTGTCTCGGATGCAATAGACGGTCTGGTGCAGGTGCAGTTATATAAGCATCTGCGGATTGCTTTCACATCTCCATCAAACTCAAACAGTAGAGCGAACGGATTTGTTGTTTTGTTCGCATTTTCCGCCAGAACACCATTTTTATCCTGCTCCTCATTGAGAATTTCCACGCGGAACCAGCTCGGAATGAGTGCCATTTCCAGATCTCCCTCATATCCGTTGTTTGCGCTTGTCACATAGTACGCAATTCCGTCCGCGTAGAACTTGGAAATCTCTCCCTGTGCGTCCAGGCTGATGCTGATCGCTCCAGGAATACTTTTCGGAGTATCATACGTGTATGTAGTAGCTCCCTCTGTGGTCTTTTCTGTCTGCTTGGCCACATGAACGTTTTTAATGTTGTACTTGACTTTGTTCTCTGCTCCAGTCATTTTCTATACCTCCATTTCATATAATGACTCCCACATTTTCTCCGACTCCAGCCATTCAGATGCCGTCTGTTCCCAGGCAATGCCATATTTGTCCAGGACTTCCTCCAGCTTTTTCTCCAGCTCCCAGTCTTTGTCATCTGTGTAGAGTTCAATATCCAGTTTCGTGATCTTTTTGTATGTCTTGCCATCTGCGAAAAAATTATCTGTTCCCGGTGTCAGCCATACAACAATAGGGAGCGGGATGTCCTGCATCTCTTTCTGTGTGAAATGATGATATCTGAACGGGATTCCCATTTCTCCCAGCATCTGTTCAATTTGATCTTTGGTCATAATCTCGTCCTCAGCTCCTTTTCCAGCTCATCTACTGCTGCCTCCTCTGCAGGTGCAATATGCACTATGGCCTTGGTTCTTCCACCGCCCCGTTTCTGGTGTCCTTTCTCCAGCAGATGCGTCAGAGCATATTCCGGTTTTTCCGCATGGACAACCATTGTATGCTTTGTCCGTTTGGTCTCTCCTGTCCCGTAAGTCCATGACGCTGCATAGTCTCCTGTCAGCTTTGGAGATGTTTTATTCAGCATTTTGGCCGTATCCTTGGCAACTTCCTTGGATACTTTTTCAACCTCCAGGCCGACTGCCACGCCATAATCGTCCAGCTCTTTCATGACAGCCTTGGCCAGATCTCCAATTTTAACCGCCACCAGAATCCCTCCCGTCTTTGAATGGGTGCACCAGTTTTTCCAGTGACAGGTACAGCGCCGGTGGTTTCGTGTCGTACTTCGGCTGTACCTGCTTAATCTGATAATGTCCGGCCCGGTCTTTCATCTCTGACTCGTCAAATGTCATGTTATCCCATAACCAGTCCGTCTCATTTTCCAGAATAATCACATCGTTGACCTCGATCTGCTCCGCATCCAGTATCTCCAGTGGAACTGCCAGGAGCTTATCCACCTGGTTTCCGGCCGTTTGCGCCTGCCAGTATCTGGTCACGCCTACCGTCCTGTTTCCAAAACGTATATGCTCCAGTTTTGTTCTAGTCAGACTCCGTTCGTCTGCTTCACAGATCGTCAGCAGGCCATCTCCAAAATTTTCAAAATGCTTACTGCTGATCCGCGGCATATCCGTCCACCTTTCTGTCTATCTGCAGAGAAATGATCTCATCTCTGTAATTCTGCCAGAATTGAGGTATCTCCCCCGCTCTGGCATACATGACATAATCAAAAAGGAGCGCTTTTTCCTGAGTTTCCTCATAGAAATTGCACTCCCCTATTTTTCCGCTTATGGCAGCCATTCCTCTTTTGACCATGCCCCTCATCTTCTCATCTCCCAGGGAATCATCCCAGGTTATCTCCAGATAATTTTTGATCTCGTTTAGGAGCTTGTTGTCTTTATCGTCTGCCATAATTCATTTACTCCTTTGTCACTGTTACTTTGTAGCTCTTTGTCTGTGCTCCGTCAGTCACTTTTACAGTCACAGTATTGGAACCCTCGGACCAGTTTGCTGCTGCTCCATTTGTCACTTTCACATCTCCCACCGTGATCTCAATTTCCGCTGTGGAACTTGCCGGTACTGCTGTGATTGTGTTGGACGCATTCTGTGTGGTTGCTGTGTATTCTGTGGTTCCTGCTGCAAATGTAGGAGACAGTTTCAGTGCACCAACTTTCAAATCTGCCAGTGTTGCATCATCTGTCTTTGCTTTTTCTGTCTCGCTTACAACCTTAAAACGTAACGGCTGGAGATCCTTGATATCCAGAACCTGGAAAGCATTGTTATCCAGTGCGAAACCATGAGCATACAGCTTGATGAGATATACTCTCTCATCTTCCAGGAATCTGTATTCGTCAGAATATTCAATTTTTCCATTTTTAGCCATTCCAACGCCCAGGAAATACTTGGTTGCCATTCCATATACTGCCTTTCCCTCCGGAACAGCTGCACTCTGAATGATTTCAGCGTCCACCGGGAGCACAGATGCATAGATTCCATCCGGAGTCAGCATCCTTGTGGCCGGGAGCACTCTGCGGAAATAATCCACCGGATTAACCAACAAAATGAGGCTTGTGACAGTTCTTGCCTGTCCTTTGTCGTTTCTGGCCATGATTGCTGTAACATTTCCCATCTGTGTCATGTCCAGTGCAGTCATTTTGATAGCGTTTTTGTCCGGATATTTTCCGCCCGTCACAACAACGCCCTCTCCGACCTGTTTCATCATACCGATTGGCTCATCTTTTCCAGTTCCCTGTACAATACCATACTCCAGCCCGTTTGCCAGTGCCTCATAGAGCACCTGACGCACGTATGTATCCAGCCATGTCGGTCCTAAATCCAGCATAGCCTTGGAAACCGGCAGGAATGCGCTCAGTTTTTCCTGTGTTACATCTACCTCTTTGAATCCAGAGGTCAGCTCCTCGATGATCTTGGCTGTCAGCTTGCCCCATGCTGCTTTCTGCTCGCCGTTTGTGTTCATCATCATTCTTGTCAGGCCTGTCACTGTGGTTGCATTCAACTTGGACAGAAGCGGGTGGTTTGTCTGGAGTTCATCAAAGACAGAATCAATGATTGTTTCCGGCATAACCACCTCAACGTCATTGAGAGCCTGTTTCGGATCTGTGGATCTCATAGCCTCAATGATTTTCTCGTAATACTGTTTTTCCTTGGATGTCAGCTGGCGTACACCTCTCTGTGCCAGGATTGTTGCATCCTGCTCCACCAGCATCTCTTTGGCCTGTTCCAGAACATTGTCCTCAATCTTCTGGCACAGCTCAGTGAACGCCTCACTGAATGCTTTTGCATCGTCATCTTTGATGGCCTGATTCATTTTTTCAACGATCTTGGCCTTTTCCATTGCTAATACGTCTTTATTCTTCATATCAGTTCTCCTTTACATATTTTGGAATAATTTTGCTAACTGGTTTGTGAGTTTCTTTTCTTCCGGCTCTGGTTTTGGAGTCGGTACCGGAGGTTTTGGTTCTCCTCCCTGCTGCCGCATAGACTCCAACTGTTCCCGGAATGATTTCTGCTGTGCAATCACACCGGACAGCTGCTGCACACGGCTCATCAGTCTCTGCTGTACGTCCTTATCATCAGCCTGGTAGCTGTCTACCCGGTCAATGAGGCCGTATTCCAGAGCTTTCTCCGGTGTTAGGAATGTTTCTGCCTCCATCATGTCAATGAGCTGCTGTTCTTCCAGGTTTGATTTTTCCAGAAAGATCTGTCTGTTTGACTCCATGAGCGTATCCAGATCATCTGCTGCTTTTCTGAGTTCTTTTGCGTTTCCATCCACACTCATCCACATATTGTGAATCAATGCAGATGTTCCCAGTCCCATGACGCGCTCATCACACGCCTGCAGGATCAGGAACGCTACGCTGTAGGCAACTCCATCCACATATCCAACCTTTTTGCAGTTCTTCTGTTTCAGCTGGCTATAGATCGCCACGCCCTCTTTGACAGATCCTCCGTTTGAGTTGATATGCAGCTCGATGGTTGCTGTATCAGGAATGGCTGCAAGCTGCTCCTGGAAATACTTTGCAGATGTCTCCGATTCCTCATAGCTCCATGTGCTCCAGTTGAATGTGCCGTATGCTGTCACATCGTCATAGATGTATAATTTGTGAGTATCGTCCTCTGCTTTCTGAAAACATACAAATACTTTATCCTGTCTTGGCATTCTTCCCACCTCCTTTCTGCTGTTCTTCCAGGATTTCCTGGATAGTTGAGTAGTTTTTCGTGATGAAATGCTGGTCTGCCCAGTCCTCATCTATCGGAATCTCTCCCAGTGCTCTCAGAATCATATTCACTGTATAGATTCCGGAGCTGATGAGCTTGTCTGCTGATGTTGCAATGTCGAACATGTCAATATGTTTGACTCTCATGGTGTCGATCTGTAGCTTTGTTCCTTTCTGTATCCCGTTTTTTCCAATCCTCTTGCGGTTGATTTCCTGCATGAACATCTGTGCAAGCGGGTCCAGGCAAAACGTCAACATCTCGTCCACTGCTTTCTCGGTGTCCTGCACGTCTCCCTTGGCCAGTGTAGGCGGCATGGAGAATCCTCTGGCTGTAAAGTCAAAGATGTCATCATACTGACTCTTGATATCACGACTGGTTCCCTCACTGTAAGTCTTTGAGCCAATGTCTGTGTATGAATATCCCTCAAACAGTGGCAGGACAGCGTTTGGGCTTTCAAAGAATGACTTGAAATACTCATTCATGAGCTTTTCCAGTTTCTCATTGAACAATTTGTCACTCTGAGCCATTGCCGAAATGTTCAGGGTTCCCCTGCTGCCTCTGCTTTTGAGATACGATTTTGCAGAATAATCAATCAGCTTGCTGTATGAGTCATACAGGTGCTGCATGATCCGGTTTACATTCTTGTTGTTGAGTGTCCAGTGAAGCACGTCTGAACTTCGGAATGACCGCGAAAATGTGTAATCATCCACCTGCACATTGGTATAAGTGTCTCCATACAGTGCATTTTTCGTCACGGAAAAATCATCAGCCACCAGGAGCTGTCCGTCATAGCTCTCTACTATCAAAAGCTCATTGTTCCGGAATAACTGCTCCATGGCCTTTGATAGAAATTCTGCTTTGTTCTGGTTGCGGTTCGGTTCGTAGTTCCAGAGATAATATTCATCTTTGAACAGTTCCTCTCCCTCGTAAAACGTGCGAAATTCACATTTTGTCAGAGCGTTGGCAATCTTTCCTACACAAGTCCAGAACGCCAGCTCTCTCAGACAGATTTCTGTTACTGCATCACGGACCTGCTGATCTGCAATTTCCACAGATGATACCCGCTGCACATCTTCTCCCGGTTTTTCTCTTGCCTTGAATAGCTTTCTGAGACTTAATCCCATGTCAGTTTCCTCCTTTCTGCGCTAATATGTGAATACGCCCAGATCCGGCGCGCTTACGCTCTGAGCATACGGCAGGTCATCCTCTACCGTCATAGATGCGGCCAATGCCATAAATGGGTCTGTCTTTCTTGACTTTGCCTCAATCTTTGCATATACAAAGTTTCCAATATCGGCATCGTCTTCCTTTCCCGGTTTCCGGCCGTATCTGACCATCTTTGTGTTATTTGTTGCCCAACGCAACACCGGGTTATCTCCCCACACGAAATAGTCATTTGCAAAACAGCTGTCTATAACCGGCGCAACTTTCATGATGTCTGACGGTCTTACCAGTTTTAGGTTTTTGTACACTTTTGCATCAAAACCAATGTTCTGCAGATACTTGGCCACCAGAGCATAACGGAAATCATCTATTGCCATTTTCTTGATCGAATAGTATTCCATCTGAGTTGCAATATAGTCCACGATCAGCTCCGGGTGGATTTCCACATCATCAACCAGTGTGATATGTCCCTGATCCGCCCATTCTTTCCATGGTGCCTTTATTCTTGGCAAGTCTTTTGACTGCAGGCAGAGCCAGGAATGGTTTAGATCATACCTGGTATCCACGTCTCTGAAATGGAGATTGACGGAAATCATATCAGTGACTTTTGAGAAGTCGATGCCACAGGTGCACATTCTTCCCACCAGATCATCTACCGGTACAGGTCTGTTAGTGGCTTTGATTCTTTCATAAGCACACACTTTGATCTCGCTGGAACCGTCTGGGAGGTTCATTCTCTTGGTCATGAATGCCGTGAACTTCTCAGGCCGTTTTAACCAGTCTCTGTATTCTTTCCGGATCTCCTCCATGAGATCCGGCAGGTATCTCAATGATGGGTTAGCCTTTTCCCAGTTCTTCTCATCGTGTACCTCTGCCTTGCTGTCCAACCGGCAGATAAACGGTAGTAGGCCGTTGTCTGGTTCTCCTCCGAACAGGATTCCCTCTGCTGTCTCCAGCAGATCATCCAGCGGTCCCTCCCTGACATCTCCCTGGGTAGTGTAATATGACCGGCGTGGGTGTTTCTTCTTTCCCAGGCCGGTCGTAAATACATTGATATTCTTATAGTCTTGATACTGATGAATCTCATTGAGCACTACCATTCCGGAGCGGAGACCATCTTTTCCGCCCGGATTGTTTGTATGTCCCTTTATTGTTGACCTTGTGCTCTTGCAGACCACTTTCTCCCTTGTCCACTTAAAAAATCGCTGGAGCTTTTTGAGCCACTTAGGCTGCTCGAATGCTCCAACGATATCCCGTACCGGCCGGAGAGCCTGGTCCTCATTGTTCGCACAGATATCAACGTCATACTCTCTGATTCCGTTGTATTCGGATGCCAGTGCCGTTGATTCCAGCGCTATTGTTCCGTCTTTTCCCGCACCTCGCCCAATCAGGCAGAACAAATCTGGCCACCTTGGCCGTCCATTTTCCCTCCAGTATGTGCAGTCATGCAGTCCAATCACGAACTGCTGCCACGGAAAAACCTCATCATACGGGAAATATCGTGCCAGTCCCAGGTAGTCCGTCAGCTGCTGCTGGTCCACATAGATGTCCTCCGTCTCAAAACACTTTCTGACATGTTTCATCAGTGCCTTGACATCTTTGGACGCCTCCACTTTTCCTGTCTCCACTGCCTCCATGTAGGCTTCTATTCGTGGATCACAGTTTGTCATCATCGTCATCCCTTATGGTTTTCTCCGTGGTCAGACCCAGCTTGTCCAATATCATAAGCATTTGCTTATTTACGGCCACCAGATCTTTGACGGATTGATTTTGTTTTATGATGGTGGCCTTGCCGGATGCAGATTGTGCCTCATAGGATACTCCTCTCTTTTTTATGTCTGTTTTTAGCTTTTTCTTGATATCGTAGAGGGCCATATAGTCATCTATGAGGTCCAAAAAACATGAAATATCAGCCTGTTTTTTCTCAAGCTGAGAAATTAAACTTTCTAATATATCCGATTTTTTTTGCGCCATATTCCCACCCCCTATTTTTTATTTTTTTATCATGTGCGAACTTTCTCGGCGTTGTCGAGGCCACCCACCGGTCTCCGTGGTCGAAATTAAAACGCTAATTTTTTCGACCGGGGGTATACGCTTTTTTCTGTGCTTTCTGTCCAATTTCCAGAGCAAAATCCGGATTCGTTGTGTGATTGCACAGCCCGTCTATTGCATTTATATTATGCATACAGAACTCTTTGTCACATTGCGTATTCTTTTCCGGATCACAGTTGAATACCTTTATCTTTTGTCCTCCGCATTTGATGATCTGTTCCTGCTTCATGTTATCCCTCTTTTATTTTCCCTATCTTCTGAATGATTCCGTCCACAGTCTCATTGACTGCTGCCACATCATCAATCAATCTGTCTAACTGGTCACGTTCCACATCTACCTGCACCGTGATTCTGCTCGTTGGTCTCTCCTGCAGTATTGCGTATCCCATCGGCATCAATGGCCCTCCGGAACAATCCGCACACACTCGACCGTCTGAATACTCTCTCGGTATCACATTCAGCATTCCACACGCCTGGCATTGTGTGACCATATAATCTGCTGTATCGCTTGTCCTTGCCATATCAATCCCACCTTTCCTCTGTCAGAGTTTCTTTCTTCTCTGGTTTCCTGTATCCATGCACTGCCTCATGGCAGTCGTGGCACAGACTGACCAGGTTCCTTTTTCGTACACCATGCCACTCATACCATATCTCCAGAGCCATGTCCGGATGTTTCTTGACATAGTTCACATGATGCACTGTCGTAGCTTTCGTGTATATCTTCTTTGCCTTGCATCTCTGGCACTCTCCATGATCCATCTGCAGAACCTCTCTACGTACTTTCTTCCATGGTCCCCACACGTAGAATCTGTGAATGTCCTCTCTGATGCACTTTTTCACATAATCAATCTGTTCTTGTGTCATGTCTCCTCCAACGAAAAAGCTCCGGGTTTTCCGGAGCCTTTGTGAGGGATAATGTCTGAGAATCTTGGTTCTCATCTTTTGGACCTTATCAATATAACATAAAAGTTGTCCTGTGAGTACCGCACTTTCAGATCCGCTTTGCCATGAGGTAATAGAAATATCTTCTGACCTCATAGAAATATGTCCTCTCACATGGTATCCCTTTCTGCTTCATCCAGTGAAACGTTGCTCCCTCCGTTGTCACATATTCCAGCAGATACTCATATAGGCTCTTATTGTCCCCTACCGCCTCCCTGACTGTATCCTCAACTTTCTGCATCTTCTCACGCAACTCTACTCTGCGCTCTGCCAGGTTTGCTGTTGCATCACTGCCACTGTGCGCCCCTGGCATTCCGGTTATCTGAGGACTCTTGACGGTTGATGTCCTGCTGCCCAGCTCCTCTCTCCATTCCGGATATTGCAGACAATATGAGTATGCCGTTCCGAATGCGTGTTTGCTTATCCCATATTTCTTTTTGTTCAGTGGTCGCACGTTTGGCATCTTTATTCCTCCCTACTCGTTACAATCTCCCACAAAGTCCTCAGTATCCAGAAATTTTATATATCCCGGAGATACCTGTCCCACGGTTCCGTCCATAAATTCCACAATTCCCAATGTGTACGCTATCTGGCCTCCTGGGTGTCCTCCGATCATCGGAGACGCATCTATAACCTGTTTGATTTCATCCCATTTATGAAACAGTGCCTTTCTCTGTACTTTTCTCGTCCTGCCCTTTGGATTCTTTTCAGAGCAAGTGACCAGGCACTTTCTGTATCTGTTTTTCTTTGATACCTGATGAAACTCCTCCAGTCTTTTCAAATTCTCCTCGTGAACCTGTCCATGATATGATCCTGCCATGTTCTTTCCTCCTTATCCTGCTGGCATTGATACTCCGCAAATTTTTCCAGAGCCTTTCCCCACTCCTCTACAGTGTGCTTTTCTCCGATGCTCGTGGAAAAATGTCTCTGCTGCTCTTTCATCAAATTCCTGACCATTTTTGCCCTGTTCTTCTCCAGGTAATTCTCCCATTCCCGTTTCATCTGTTCCATGAGCTTTTTCTGTCTGTAATGTCGGACAGGAGCCGTGATGATGTCATGAATCACTGCTCCTATATCGCACATTCCGTCTTTTATGCAATCGAATCCGACTGCGATCGCGAACATGGCCACTATAATAACGGCCAGCTCTATTGCAATCATATCCTCCATCATTTGTCCTCCTCGCATATGCGCCACCATTCGCACCACAGGCAGCAATGGTGGCATTTCTTCTTTCTGGCCTCAATCAGCCAGTGTCTCAGTCTTTTTATCATGTCTTTTCTCCTCGCAACGCTCGCATTGATTCTCTGATGCACCAAAACAGCCAATACAGTCCTGTTCCAGGAACATGAACCCGTCTTTTGTGTCCTTTTTCGGTTCTTCCTGTTTTTCTTCGTCCAGATAGTTCCTGCCGATCAGACTCATGAACTCTGCTCTGCTGTGCGTTCTCTCATAGGCTCTCTGTCCGTCTCTGTGCAGTATCCGCATATTCTTGTGATTGTTATGTACTGCCTCCGGCCCCATGATATGATGGTCCAGACACAAATACACCTTTAAGCCCTCCGCCTCAGAGTTCTGGCGGTTAGGGCCATCGTAGATGTGATGTTCATGGACTACCGGATATCTCCGATAGTCCCCTTTTAACTTCATGCAGAGATAGCAAGTGCCATCCTTGCAGTGCAGGATACTGGCTTTATGCTTTTTCCGTTTTTTCTTTCGCTGTGGTTTTGGGTACATCATTCCTCTGGCACCTCCGGCGTGATATCTACACCTTTGAGGCTTTTCAAAACCTTGATGTTCTTGTCATCTGTCCGGAAATGTGCTCTCAGCTTGCAGACATTGTTTTTCCACAGGATTCCTCTGAACGGATCGAAAAGTGGCTCCGTGACTGTATATTCTCCCTTGTCCTCTTCTACCATTGCATTATTGATAATCGAAACAAACACGTTGTTGACCGGATAGATCTGGCCGGTCTGCTCATCCTGCAGGAGCCTTTGAACGGTTCCCTGTGTTCCGATCAGTAGCACGTCGGTGATGGTCAGAGTATCCGTTCCGAATCCCTCCTCGTTTATTGCCATCGGCATCTCAATCTCGATCTGGTTTCCCTCTTTCGTTGCCTTGAACCGTTCTCCCGGTCTTGGCAGCTCTCCGATCAGTGTGATGATGTCTCCCAGTGTTTTTTTTGGAATGAAATCCTTGTTGACACTTACCTCCCAGTATGATCCGGCCAGATACAGCCAATCATTTCCTTGTGCATCTTGCGTCCTGGCTACCACCAGGCCGGTCTTGTATGCCTTTTTCATCAAATTGTTTAATACACTCGTTGATAAAAACATTGTTATGCCTCCTTTTTCTCCTCAATCGAAAATACGGCCATCAGTAACGCCAGAATGATGTATGTGAGTTTTCCGTGTATCTCAAATCCAGGAACAAAATGCACTGCTGCCATCAGCTGTATTATTCCGGATGCTAATGCCATGATGATCGTTATCAGCATGGCTATTCCTATTCCCACCCCGTTTCCTGGCAGTGCCGCCAGAATCAAGACTCCCATCATTATCACTGTCAGAACGATTGACGCTATCAGGAGCGTTGCCACTACCAGAACCATTGTCCTTGTATCCTGTATCTTTACATACTCCGGGAACATCCATGCTGCTCCCCAGATGATTGCAATTTTGATTATCATGTTGATTATGTTTCTCATAGCTTCATGCCTCCTATGTTCTCAATCGTTAAAATATAATATTTCTTTCCTGGTTCTGCTCCCCATTCTTCCCGGCCATATCCGGCCGATAGTGAGCACTCTGTCCATATTGTCGGTACATCTTTCCCGTATCCGTTCCGGAATGCCACCAGTTGCACTCTGTTTTTCTGCAGTTCCGGCATCGGAGCGCGGATCAGTTCATCTCCCACCCAGATCATTCCGAATGCGTCCAGGAGCCTTGTGTCATAATATGGCTTGATATCTCTGTACTCCTCTTTCTTCTCTCCGGAGAGGATCATATCAAACCATTTTCGTTTTATTGGTAATATCAGCATCTTGTCCTCCTAGTTGAATGGAATATTGTCCTCAATGCCGTCCGGAATGTTCATGAATCCATCTCCAGCATCTGCAGGTTGTGGAACCGGTGCATTTCCGTCTCTTTTGCTTTCTGCGAACTCCTGCTCCTCCAGGACTACCTCAGTGGTATAGATCTTTCTGCCCTCTCTGTTGGTGTAGCTCCCTGTCTGGATTCTTCCAGAAATTGCCACCTGCATTCCCTGGCGAAACCATTTCTCTGCAAACTCCGCCGCCTTACCGAACGCCACACACGGAACAAAATCCGCTGTCGGTTCATTATCTCTCTTGAATCTCCTATTGACTGCCAGTGTGTACCTGGCAACTGCTGTGGAATTGTCTCCTGCTGAGTATCGCACCTCTGGATCTCGTGTGAGACGTCCCATCAAAATGACCTTATTCACTCTTTTTTCTCCTTTTCACTACCTGTGTGTTTCTGATCCGTATTGCTCTCTGTGTTCCTGGTTCTGCATCAGTCTCCAGAATGCCCTCATCAATCATGTCAATGATGTGTCTGTGCACTGTTGTTCCGGATATTCCTACAGCCTCTGCTATCTCTTTGTTACTTGGCGCGTATACGTGTTTTGTTATGTATGCGCCGATAAATCTATAGATTTCTTCCCGGATTGCTTTGTATTCCTTTGCACTTCTCATACTGCTGCCCTCCTACATCCAGACGCCCACCAGAGACGGCACATCTGCCGTCCCTCTTGGAATGAATGTCATGGCCGTGTGCTCTTTGATATCCATTTCTATTTCTTCCAGTGTCTCTTTGACCATGATTGTATCTGTCGCTCTGTCCAGTTCGTAGATTCTGGCCACGTATTTGTCCGGGAAATCGTCCGGATGACCGTATACCGCTACAAATGGGACTTTCAGACCAGAGAAATCTACCTCTCTGATACTCTCCACCCTTTTCTCCTGCACTTCTTTCTCCTTTCTGACAGGGTTCTGGCCACTACCACCGGCGGCTCCTCTGTCTCTATAACTGGTCTGCTGTATTTCTTTCCCATATCTTCAAACACTCTGGCCATGCTCTCCGCAACTCTTTGGAGTGCTTTGAACATTTCTGCGGCTGCACTTCTCAGATTGTTCGCTATTCTTTCAATATCCTCTGGTGTGAGGTTGTTGTATATCTTCATTGCCTCTATTTCCTCTGGCGTGTACACTGCTACCGCTGTTTTTGGGTGATTGTGACCGTGGATCTTTTTATACTGTTTCTTTGCCTGTCGTTTGTTCATTTTGTTCTCGGAATCTTTTGCAGGCTCTCGCTCGTCCGTTTCTCACTTCCGATGGTCTGAGTATCCTGCATATTCCTTTCTTCCCTCCTCTCGGCCCTTTTCTGATTTCTTTATAGTTTTCACATTCTTCACAATGTCGTTTCTTCTCGTCTATATCCTGCCTTGTTAGCCTCGCATACTCATTCATGATTTTCTGCAATGTACAATTCTCACACTCTTTTTCACATCCGTTCTCGCATGGCATATCTACATAGTCAACTTCCTCAGTTCCTCCACTCGTTACCGGATTTGTAAACGTGCAGTACTCTCTTGGCACATACATATCTCCGTAAACTCTTGTCATCTTTATCATCTTGCGTCCTCCATCGGCTTTCCGAACCGGTCAACTTTTTCGCTGAGCCATTTGCGTAGATTCCATGTATTTGCCAGATCTGTCACTAGCAACCGGTGGCTCTTGTATTCATCAGCCATATATTCCGCCATTCCCTGCTCTGACAGCCTGTCCATGTACTCTTTTCTGGTACCATATACCGCCTCTATGACTTCTGTTTCTTCTGTCTGCTCTCTCTCGGCCGTTTCCGGTTCAGATTCTGCTGTTTGATTTTCTGCGTCTGAGCTTTCATTTTCTCCGGTTTCATCATCCTCAACCTCCTCTTTTTCTAGTGTTTCCGTGGATTTTTGCGCGGGCGCAATTTCCTCTCCCTGGCTCTGCGCTCCTGTCTGTTCATCGGTCCTCTCTGCAGGTTCTTCACAATCTGCTTGGCCGCTTTCTTCTCCATCGGTGTCATCTTCCTCTTGTCCTGTTCCTGCTTCATCAGCTGCTCCATGATCTTCCATGCCTCCTTTCTCAATCTCCTGGACATCATCAGCGCCAATTTCTCCAACTGCTCCACCGTCATCCTCTGGCTTAGGAGCTTCTGTTGCAGTTTCTTCTCTTCCTGGCTCATCGGCCGTATCCTGTACTGTGCTTTCTTCATCGTCTGCTCCTCCAAAATGGTTCTGCCAGGTCTTAGGTCCTGCTGCCGTATCATCGAAAATCTCCCTTGTCAGCTGATAGAACTCCCACCAGGTCATATCCTTTGGCGTATCTCCGAATTTCTTAAATGTGACACGGTTTTCATACATCATCATGAAATACAGTCCTTTTTTGTACGAACGGTTTCCGGCCGGATTTACTATTTCAATGAATCTGTTGATTGTCTGCTCATCAAACTCCTCGCCATATACTGCATTGAGTATGAGTTCGTTGTCCTGATAGAATTTTTCGACCAGCTGACTGATATCATCAGCCACGCCTGCTGCCGGTTCGGTTTTGTTAAACCTTTTCAGCTCTCTGATATCCTCTCTGGACGTTTCCGGTTGAATCATCTGTCTGTCAGTGTCCGGCAGTTTCAACATCTCCTCCAACTGGCTCCTGCCCAGTTCTGCATATTCCGGCCGGAGCTGTTCGGAATATCCATCAATGGAATACTCCCGGTTGATGCTCATAAACCTGCTTGTGATAGACGGTCCCAGGCCATACTCGGCCTGAGCAAATTCCGCTATGCTTTTGTATCCGTCCTGTTCGTAGAGCTTCTGATCGTCAATCTGTCTCAGAGCGTATCCGATCCGGACAAAACTCTGTTTCACTCCCAGGAGTTCCTGTTTCAATTTCTGTTTCATCTGTACCCAGTCATCCAGGGTCATCTGCACATATTCCATGTTTACCTCCTTACGCTATGGCCGCCGTCTGGATTGTTTCCGTCAGCGTTCCTGTTTTCAGTTTCATCAGCCAGGTGTTCAGCCATGACTGCATATTCTTTTCATCTGGTTTTTTGTCCTTGTCCCCGTACCACTGCAATATCCTTGGATTTTTTGCATCTATCTCAACCGTGATGTACGGAACGTCAGGCTCTTCTTTGAATCTCAGCATCAGTATGTACGTCTTTCCAGTGTTGTGCTTGGCCAGATATGTGTTTCCTCCCACGCAATGATGGAGCAAACGCCCCTCCATGACAATTTCCTCTGCCGATCTGGCCGGTCTGATGATATATTTATCATCTTCGTAGAGATATTTATTTCTGAGTCCTCTGTAAACGTGCCGAATCTCCGGATAACGCTCTGCCACCTCTTTGAGGTGTTTGTCCATTTCTTCTTTGTTGGTTTCCATGACCATTTTGTTATGTTCCGCCTCTAAGTCCTGCGGCTGTTGATATACCGTGTTGTTGAGGTCGTATCCCAGGTTTATTCTCATGCTCAGATAGTCTGCATAGGTTGTGGCCGTGTGTCTGATTCTGGCTAAAGCACTGCTGCACTCCGTCCCATACTTACAGCCAGCGTATTTCTCTATACGGTTGAGTAATTTTTGCAATGTCATGTACTTGGTGGCCGTTTCCACCTGTGTTCCACTCAAATCCGTTTCTGCCAGATGCTCCACCTGTTCATCCGTCCAGTTCTGTCCCTGGCGTTTCTCCATCTGCATGACTCCCAGTAGGTGTGTGTCTCCTTTCTTTCTGATGAGCTGCTTTACTCTTTCCTTTCGGATTCCCAGGAACTGATCCGGCCGTCTTGCATTCTCATCAGCAACAATGCCGTAGTAACATTTGACCAGTTTTTCTACCACATCGGTCAGTCCCATTTTTACCAGAACCTCAATCTGTGGCGTCTGACTGTAACGCTCCAGGTAGTCAATCGGATTGACCTCCCTGACGTTCTTTGCATATTCCTGTAATGCACTGTACTGGAATATTGTCCCTTTCATTTCTTCGTATGTCTCTGACATGATCAGACCGGCACTGATAGGGATATTTGCCATTCCATACAAATTGCAGTCATCCCAGAAATCTTTCCCCATGTACGGATCATGTTTGTGATAGTCTATCTGGACTTTTTTCCCTGGCTCAAAATATGCTCTCGCAATCTCCACTCCGGAGAGTTCTTCACTTGCGTTGTACATCTCCGGACCTTTATCCCCACAAATGAATCCTAGTGTCCACTTTTTCCCAACTTCCACATAACGCATGACCATTCCGTTTTCTTTGTACTTCTGTCCCAGGAATAGATAGATATATTTGTCACAAGTGCCTTTCACTTTTCCCTGGCACTTGTACTCTCCACGCGCTCCGCACATTGGACAGGTGCCATAGTGCCCCTCTCTCGGTTCTTCCGTCCATCTCTGGAACTGGCTTTCGTAGGAAATTCCGCTTTTCCATCTCGCATCTGTAACTCCTCCGCACTTGCTGCAGGCTATATGTGCCCAGCAACCATGCTTTTTGTAATACAGATAATGCTGATTGTGAAAATACAATCTGTCAGCTCTGTCCAGGATCTCTTTCTCCGGCAGTTCTTTGGTGTGCGCCATTCTATCTGCCAGTGCCTCCTGGCGGCGCATATACACCTTGTGTTCTCTGTTCCGTCTTGCCGTTATTACAATATCGTCCTCATGTTTGTATATGTATTCCCACCAGTGCTCCTCGTTGTATACGTTGGCTTTGCAGAACTTCTTTATCCTTTCCAGATCCTCTGTGCTCTGGAGTATATTTTCTTTTTTCTCCTGCTCCCATGTGGGATGTTCTTCTCCCCATATCACTCGGCCATAACAGCTGTCCGGCTTTATTTTCTGCCTCGTCCATTCTTCCTTTTCCGGCCAATATGTGCCGAAATCCTTTTTTGTGAGCACGATCCGCACCATCGGTATTTCTTTTGATTCTTTTTTGTTCCTGTATACCTCCAGGAAAAGATGCTTTTCGTGTCCAACAATCTTGACCGCCGTGACACCAATGTATTTGACATCTTTCTTTCTGCTGGTTTTCTTTAACCCGAAATACGGTATTTTTTCAATCGCTTTCTTTTTCATCCGTCCCACCTACTTTCCCATGTAGTAGTCCGTGATGATCTGCTTTGCTCTGGCCATGCCCGGGATCCCCAGCGTGACCTTTCCTGCAGATACGCCTGCTGCCTTGATGATATCCTTGTCCACGGTCTGCTGATTCTTGAACGACCACATCAAAAGCGCTGCTATGCAGCCTTTCAGTGACTTTCCTTTCTTCCGGACATTGAATGCCAGCAACTCATTTTCCATGCACTGGCCTCTCAGGTACTCCACCCAGTCCTCCATGATTTCTTTCGGTTTCAGTTCTGCCACCTCAACGTCAATCTTTCCCAGTGCCGCTGTCAGCTGATCGCACAGTGCCGGAATTTCTCCCTGCAGATACATATCCACGAAATCACTCTGGATTCCGTTCTCCTTTGCCATGGCTCTCAGTGACTCTGTGTCTCCCTCATTGAACAGATTCTCCGCAAGCTCATTGATTTCTCCAAAAGAATTGAGTTCTCCAAACTTCTCAAACATTGCTATTCCTCCTCTTTATCTTCAAATTTCATGCCCAGCTTTTTTCCATCTTCCAGGATTCTCTGCATCTCTGCCTCATACTCTCCAGCGCTCTGCACTGGTGCAAACGTCATTTTGGTACCGTTCTTTGTCGGTTTTCCCATTTTCTGTAGTACCGCTCCTTTTGTCTGGAGTTCGTCCAGTCTGATGCAGATGACTGTGATCTGGTATATTCTCTCTTTTTCATCGAACAGCTTTTTTGTCATTTTTGGAAACATCAGCTGATATTTCATGATCGTGATCTTGTATTCCATCATTGTCCCTCTTTCGCTTTTCTATTTCTCCCTGCAGCCAGCCGGTGTATTCATGCTTTCCCGGCTCTGTCAGTATGAGATGCCTGTTTGACAGTCTCCATATCTCCATCCACTCTTGCTGATTGGCCACTGGTTTCCTCTTACTTGTCAGAAACTCATTCCCGGCCCATATTGCCAGGTTGCGCTCAAGCATATTGAGAACGAAATCATCCTCTGTGCAGATGCAGACCTCACAGGACTGGTTGAACCTGTCCAGGGCTTTTGCCAGTGCTGTCAGTACGGTCTGATGATATGTCCCTGTTATCTTTCCAAAACCCTCACGGGTTACTGCCTGGCCGGAGACCATTACCTCCAGCACATATCCATAGTGTTTCTCTGTTGCTTTCGGAGAGGAGCTGTCTGTCTCTATGTAGATTTTTACCTGCTGCATTTTATTCCCGCCTCCTTTTCAACCGAATCATTGTATATCTCCGGTATTTGTACCCCGTTACCGGATTGATACCCTCATGGATCTTGGCAATGTAATATCCTTTTTTGGGTTTTGGTTCTTCTTTCCATCTTCGGAGCTTGTCAACCTTTGGCTCCGGCAATGGCATATTGCGACTTGTGTTATAACTTGCCTCGCTGAGTCTCGGTTTCCCCGGTTTCCCGTCTTTCTTCTCCTCAGTGGTATGCTCATCCTTGGTCATGTAGTTGGCTAGCTTTGTGAAATCCTCGTCATAGTATTTGCTATTCTTGATTTCAATGGACCAGGTTCCTCCCTTTGTCCATGCCTTTGTGATGATACTTGCTGTGTCTCCAATCTCATTGATGACCAGATGGATATGCCAGGCTCCCTTTGTGCCTCTCTCTATGTTTCTGATCCAGAAAACCTCATATCCTCGCTTTTTGAACTCACGTCTCACGTATCTCATGGCTTTCTGAAAATCTTTCAATGCCGCCTGCATATCTGGTGGCCTGTTTCTCACTTCATAGGTCCATGTCGCAAAGATGTCTCCCTCTTTGAAATACTCCAGCATTCTCTGTCTGCACCTCTTGGCTTTGTTCTGAGCATTGACCGCCCTCATCTGTTCCTCTGTCGGTTTGGCTCTCTTTGCCCTCCCTGTTCCAGGACCTCCATACCTGCCATCATGGAACTCCTCTACATCAATGACATCTCCCTGTCTGAACCTGTATCTCTTTCTCTTAACCATAGTCTCTGTGTCCTATCTTTAATATCTTTATCAAGTCCGAACGGGGTCAGCTCATGCCCCGTTTTTCTTGACTTTTTCGGCCCACAATGGTACTATGATTCTAGGTTATTCACGTTTATTGTGAACCGGCTGGCGTCTCCGAAACGTCAGCTTTTTTATTGCTCAAATTACTGCCTCCACGGTTACTCCGAACTCTTTCTCTACCTGTTCGGCATATTCCCGGCATTCTTCCAGACTTCCGGATCTGCAGATCATATATCCAACCTCTCCGGATGGAAATGTCACAGGTCCGCTCCATCTGATAATCTTCACAGGATTCTCTCCCATTACATGTCTACTCATTGATTTATCCTTTCGGCGGTGCTCTTATCATTCTGACCGCTCTCCTTTGTTCGGCTCTTGTATACCGTGTTTGCCTTTTCACATTAAAAAGGGCGAAAACCTGTTGAACATCCACACTCTCTCTGGTTTGGAGTGACCACCGCCATTTTTTCACGGTACCTATGCGCCAGCTGTTGGCTTGCTGTGCATATTCGCGGATGCCTTTCCGCGGATTGCGCTCTGCCGGAATCGGACCGGCCTATGGACTGCCCATGCAGAGAGCGCTCTTTCCTTTCCTCATTATTTCCGTTTTGCCATTACCAGTGCGATCACTACCACTGTTAGTGCACCCAGAAAAGCTCCTGCTGCCATTCCACTCAGGAAAATCCCTACTCCTCCCATGGCTCATCCTCCTCATCTTCGTCATCATATAAATCCATCTCATCGAAAGCTCCGTTTGCGGCCATGAACATTATCAGCCACCCCCCGCCGATCACAACCATGCAGATCTGCACCGGATACCAGTCCGGTCCCCATTCTGGCATCTCTGTGATCCCGACTCCGCACAATACCAGGTATGCCGCCATGATTGCCATGGCCGTCAAAATCCATCCTCTGATTTTTCCCGCGATTCTCCGTATCTTTCGTCTCTGTTTTCTGTTCATCTTTTCTCCTTTTTGCGCCCGCGCAATTAGATTTCTCTCTGTGCTTTTTCTGCACTATACGTTTCTTTAGTGGCTCCGCATCGTGTAAATTCTTTATAGATCGTATCTCTATGAACGCCGATCTCATTGGCTATATCAGCCACTTTTTTTCCAGCCTTGCTCATTCTCTCAATAATTACTCTGTCCTCATACCGGAGTCTCTTTGTCTTTTTTCTTGCCACTATGTTCACATCCTTTCCGAAAATAAAATAAGCGTGCAAGAGCTTGTTTTTCACTCTTGCACGCTTTCTTTTTCTCGCCGTAAATAAAAAAGAAATCCGGCAAGAGATTTTTCTATCTCTTGTCGAATTTCATTCTACAATTTATCATTCTTCAGCAATTAAGCTTTCCCAACTGAACCGAATAATTCCATCTTTTCCTTTACAGTCTGCATGATCGCATCTACGCCTGGCTTAAGAAGCTTGCGTGGGTCATAGCCCTTTCCTTCAAGGTCTTTTCCAGCCTCGATGTACTTGCGTGTAGCATCTGCAAAAGATAACTGGCAATCTGTATTAACATTAATCTTAGCCACTCCAAGATCAATCGCCTTCTTAATCATGTCATCTGGAATCCCCGTACCTCCGTGCAGTACCAATGGCATCTTTCCGGTCAGCTTCTGGATCGCGTCCAGAGTGTCAAAACTTAATCCGGCCCAGTTCTCAGGATACTTTCCATGGATATTGCCGATTCCTGCTGCCAGCATGTCAACTCCCAGATCAGCAATCATCTTGCATTCCTGAGGATCCGCGCATTCTCCCTGTCCGATAACGCCGTCCTCTTCTCCGCCGATCGCTCCGACCTCTGCTTCGATAGACATTCCTTCTTCTCTGCAGATGGCGATCAGTTCTTTTGTCTTTGCAACATTCTCTTCGATCGGATATTTGGATCCGTCGAACATGATGGAGGTAAAGCCTGCCTCTATGCACTTCATGCATCCGTCATATGTGCCGTGATCCAGATGTGTCGCAACCGGTACCGTGATCCCAAGTTCTTCGATCATGGCAGCTACCATAGCGGATACTGTCTTGAATCCTGTCATATATTTGCCTGCACCCTCGGACACGCCCAGGATAACGGGTGACTTGCACTCTTCTGCTGTAAGAAGAATAGCCTTTGTCCATTCCAGATTGTTGATGTTAAACTGTCCCACTGCATAGTGGCCTTCGACTGCTTTTTCAAGCATCTCTTTTGCTGATACTAACATATAAAACTCCTCCAATTCCTCTGCCTTCACAAGATGCCTTGACACCCGCACGGCATGTATTAAGTTTCGCTTTTTTTATTATATCTCATTACCCGGGAAAAGACAAGAACAAAGACATCCTTAAGCTTCTTGGCATTTGTCCGCATCATACTCCTTGAAAAGGCCCTTATTCTCCCGCTTCACTTCATAGAGCGCCTGATCTGCTTCAAGAAGCAGGTCTTCCAGCAGCCGGCTTTGGCCCCGGGCATATGCCACGCCCCCTGAAGCCCTGATCTTGCGGATCACATCCTGCGTGATCACTGCCTCTTCTTCTCTAAGCTTTCTCCACAGTTCTTTCAGAATCTTCTGTATCTCGCTGATATCCTGGAATCCACAGATAAAGATGCAGAACTCGTCTCCGGATCTTCTGGATACGAGGCAGTGCTCCTGTGGCAGCCCCTTTAGCAAAGCTGCGAAACTCTCCAGATATTTATCGCCCACGTCATGTCCATACGTATCGTTGATCCGCTTGAATTCATCCAGATCCATCATCACAGCCGCACATATTTCATCCTTCTCCATCTGCTCCATCCACTGGGAAGCCTGATATTTAAAGTAAGCGTAACGCCTTAGTCCGGTCAGCTGGTCGTGATTGTTTTCATAGAACATCCTCCTCTTATCCAGCACTTCCTTCGTCGCGTCCAGGACGGCGCCAAGATAATGGCCGTCATCCACCGATAGATGGATGCGTATATATTTCTTATCATGGATACAGAATACATCCGGCTCGCCTTCAATCGGGCTCTTCATAATAGTGCGGATCATCTCAAGGAACTGGCCCGGACTTCTGGATATCCGCTCTACTTCCTCCTTCGGAAGATCAAGCAGTTCATTCAGGCGGGACGTCACAAACACATCCTTCATATCCTCCTGATATTCGAATGCCGCCAGCGGAATCTCCGCGATGTCGATAATCTTTGAAATGCGGTCCGTCGTCCTGACGATGCTATTGACCATGGTATTAATGCCATCGCTCAGATCCTGGAACTCCGGATTGCCGCCCACTTCCACCTTCGTGTCCAGATCCCCTTTGGTAATGTGGGACAGATCTTCCAGAATATGATGGATGCCGCTGACCACCTTCTGCTTTACCAGATAATTCAACAGGATAACCGCTATGACTTCCACGAGGGCAAGATACAGGAATGTCAGAAGGATGTTTCTCCAAAAAGGCTGGTACAGTACGGCTTCGGAGATGGACGCTCCGATCAGCACGTGGTCATACATCCTTGTAACAATATACCTTTTCTCTCCATTATCATCCTTCCAGTAGCCGCCATCTTCATACTTTTTCAGACTGCTTACGCTGTAGGTCTGCGCTTCGTCAGCCGCCTCCATGCCCTCGGTATATCCGATCACGGAACCGTCCTTCGTATCTATGGCAAAGAATTCCTCCCCCTGTTCGGTAGGAAATCTGGAAAATATGTAGTCATAGGTGTTCTTTTCCTGGGCTTCCAGCTGTCTTACCGGCTCTAAGCCTACCTGGACGATCCCCTTTATTCCTTTTCTGGAAACGCCTACATACTTCATCATCTTTCCTTCCGCCGTATTAGGCTGCGCCTCCTGGATGACATATTCGTCTTCGGCATCGCTTTCCAGTATGGGCAGGAATCCCCGCATCTGCTTTCCACCGTGAAAATCCAGTCCAATATACCGGGGTACGGAAGAATAGGCTATAATGCCCGCGCTGTCTGACACATGAAGTTCATCGACATTCAATAGTTCGGCCAGATTTTGAATTTCTTCCACGCTTTCCAAGACGCTTGGATTCTTCTCCACCACATAGGCAGCCGCCTTGGCGCGGGTCAGGTAATCTTCATCCAGGTTCTCGGTGATAGATTCTAGTTCAGACTGGTTGCGCTCCATCGTCTGGATCACCTGGCCAATCTTTACGCTGAAGGTGTTAAACTGCTGCTTCTCCAGACTTTTAGCAGATAGGAAGAAATTAATGACAAGAATAGACAGAACTGCGATTGATATGATGATTATCGTATATTTCTTAAATATCTTCTGCATATCCGCCCTCCTTCTGTCTATCTTGGATTCTTTTTTAAATTATACCACGCTTTTCATCCGGCATATAGGTTTTTCTAATATATTTCCAATATCCGGACAGGCAAAAAGCGGACAGCCAGAACTGTCCGCTTTTCTAGGCCTGCTATTCTATTGTAATACTCCAAAGGTTTACATATGACCTTCCAGGCCAAAGTCTTATAAGATCGCTTTTATACTGGAAGTCTTCCACGACTCCCTGCCTGGATGGAAGGGACGTCCATGGCTCGATGCAGATATAAGGCGCGTCCGTATTGGGCGCATGCCAGAGTCCAAGATAGGGCAGGTCCGGATAGGCTACCCTTACCTGCCGGCTTCCCTTATCAGACTTTAATGCGACCACGTCTGCCATATGCGCAAGCACGATCGCGTCATCGTCAAACAGATCGTGGCTCATCCTCAGGATTCGGCCATCTTCCAACGGGAATTCTTCATTCACGCCGCTTAAAAAGCAGGCCTTCGTATGCCCCACGCGCTCCGGGCGGCATTCTTTCGCGAATTCCAGATAGTAATCTTCAAAATCCAGGCCATTCTCCAGCGGAACCCGGAACCCCGGATGCCCTCCGATTCCAAAATACATCGTCTTATCTGAAAGATTCCGTACTTGGTACTCAATCCCGATCTTGTTTTTCTGCAGCGTATATGATACCTGCAATACAAAATGATAAGGATAGGATGCATACGTCTCCTGGCTGTCCCGCAGTTCCAAACTGATCTTTTCCTTCGTCTGCTCCGTCACCTGAAATGGAAGTTTCCGGGCGAACCCATGGATATCCATCTCATACTCCTGCCCATCCAGCCGATACTTGCCCTCCGTAAATCTTCCCACGAAGGGAAACAGAAGCGGCGCGCGCTCTGGCCAGTATTCTTCATTGCCGTCCCATAAGTACTGCGCGCCGTCCTTTTCAATTGCCTGCATCTGCGCGCCGCAGGAAGACACCAGCAAGCGAAGGCATCCGTTATCCAGCTGATATTCCATGTATGTGCCTCCTGACTATTTTGCCTGCGGATATTCGTTGCACAGCAGGCGGTATGGCGCTTCGTCCTCCTCGATCGCCGGGAAGCGTCCCACTTCTTTATTATAGAAGAAATTGTCATTGTCATCGTCGTTGCACATGGACACTTCGCCCAGAAGGACCGGGCCGCCGGTCTCTGGCACGATAAAGTCATGATACATATACGGCGTGATGGTGATGCTCTGTCCGGGCTTCAGAAGCACTTTTGTGCCCGCCGGAACCTGGCTGGTCTTTCCATCGGAGCATACGGTCACATCCGTATCCAGCATCCTCTCATCCGGCGTTCCGTTGTACACCGTAATATAGACATCATTGCCGCCTCTGTTGATGATGTCCTCCATCTTGCTGGCATGAAAATGCATTGCCGCCGTCTGTCCTTCATAGAGCATCAGAAGCTTCTCCGCATAAGTCTTCTTATATTTCTCCGGCATCTTCTGGTTGCCGTTACGGATCGTAAATAACGAGAATCCGACCTCATCGAACTTGCCAAGGCCAAAGTCCGTAATATCCCAGCCCAGCTTATTGTCACGGATCTCGTCGTATTCATGGCCGATGTCCTGCCACTCCTTTGCGGTCCATGCTGCAAAAGGCGGCATCTCAAACCCATGCTCCTTGATTAATCGCTCCATATCTTTTATAACTTGATTGATTCTTGAACGTTTCATAGTAATATTTCCTCCTCCATATATGCTCAAAAAGCAGAGTACGGATTATACCTTATATTCTGATAATATCATCTCTGGCTTGTCTGCCTGCGTAGTCTTGATCAATTCCTCATTCGTGACAAAGTTAAGAAGCGCGTCGATCACCGCGGTCTCATTCATATGAGCATACCCTTTATAGAAACTGAACGGTTCTTCCTTACCGGTAGAAAGGAGTACATAATCTGCAAGGTTCGACACCGGGGACTGGGCAAATGCCGTGATCGCTATGCTCTTAAGTCCTTTCTCTTTTCCCAGTTCCAGTCCCTGGATGACCTGTCTTGATGTTCCTGACTGCGATATGGCTATCAGAAGATCATCCTCGTCCGCCAGATTCACGTGATTCATGAAGTATTCTGCAGCAACATTGTATGTGCTCTTGATTCCCAGCCGTCCCAGCCTGAATCCCATATACTGGGCCAGAGGGCTCGTATTTCCTACGGCCATGATATGCGCCTCCTTGCAGGTCTTCAGAAGATTCACGCAGTTCCACATCACATCCGCGTCAATCCTTGAGCCGATGGCGAGCATCGTCTGCGCATACTCCTGGAACAGCTTCTCCACGGCATCCCTGCTTTCAGCCAGCGCCGAACTGCCATACTGCTTCTTCCCCAGATCCCTCGCAAGGGAAATGCGGAACTGGTAATATCCGGTATAGCCGATGTGATGGCACATCCTGACTACGGTCGCATCGCTTACCCCGCTTTGCTTCGCCAGCTCGGATACGTTAGAATCCACCGCTTTCTGCGGATTCTGCAATACAAAGTCCGCCACTTTCCTTTCCGCCGAAAAGATATGATCATACTGCTCTTTGATGACTTCGAGCACCTCTCTGTCCAGAATGTTCTTTTTACTCAACTTTGACACCTCAAATAATATGTATTAGTACAGAGCTGCCTTTCCATCTGCCTGGAATAATTCAATCTTATGGAATGCAACTTCTTTCATTGCTGCAATACATGGCGGCTGGATCGTATTAGGCTCTCTTAAGCCCTTGTCAGCTAGTACTTCTCTCATTTTATCATAATATGCCACTTTTATGTCACTTGAAATGTTAATTTTATTCACGCCCAGCGTTACGGACTGTCCGATCTCTGCATCCGGATTGTTGGAGCCTCCGTGAAGTACCAGCGGGATGGATACTTTTGACTTGATCTCTTTTAACAGATCCAGCTTCAGTTCTGGCTTCATTCCCTTTGGATAGATGCCATGGGATGTTCCGATAGCGATCGCCAGCGTATCAACGCCGGATGCCTCTACAAACTTAACGGCATCATCCGGGTTCGTATAGATGATCACATTCGCGCCTGCTTCCGCTTCCGCATCTGTGGATCCGATCGTTCCAAGCTCGCCTTCTACCGATACGTTTACTGCATGAGCCGCCTCTGCCACTTTCTTGCATGCTTCGATGTTCTCTTCGAACGGAAGGCTGGAGCCATCGATCATAACGGATGTGAATCCTGCCTGGATGGCGGTCATCACCTGCTCGAAGGATGCGCCGTGATCCAGATGAATGCAAACCGGAACCGTTGCCTTGTGCGCTTTCTCAATGATGGCTTTTACCATGTCTGTACCAATATGGCTTAACTCGTCAGGGTGAATCGCGATGATTACCGGCGCGTTCTTTTCCTCAGACGCTTCCATGATACCGTTAAACATAGAATAATCACTGATATTAAATGCAGGTACTGCAAAATTATTCTCGTTTGCTACCGCCAACAATTCCTTCATATTCATTAACATAATTCTCTTCCTCCATAAAATAATATTTTTTATACTTGCTATTCTAGACCTCAAAATAGGCCATGTCAACATTCTTATGAAATAAAATTTCTTTTTCTATCCTTTTTACAATAAAATTCTATTTCATACTCAAAAGCACATCTGCACTCCGCCCACAAAGGAATCACCAAGCCCAATGGTATACTTCGGCTTGTCGATATATTTGGACGGTACCAGCGTTACTTCCCCGGCAAATGGGCTGGCCTTCACCTTCTCATAGTTCTCTACGCCTTTTGGGCTTAGTTCAAAATCCAGCACTTCCCGGATCTGTTCCTTTGTGCCATACCAGCCGTTCTTAGCTTTGGCCGTGGCAAGCAGATTCCCATAGATGAGCCCTCTCTCAATATCTGCCTTTAAAGGATCGCCTACATACATGGAATAATCCTTGGTATGGACGATGACGCCCTTCTGGATTCCGAATTTTGCGCGGATGAATCTGGCACCTTCTACGCAGGAGATGATATCCTCGATGTCCACATCAAAGTCATACATTTCCTTCAGCGTATATTTCAGTTCTTCTTCGTTCAGGCTTACGATATCCACGCAGGAATACACGGTTTCCAGGCATAGTTTCCGGACGGCATAGTCATGGTAATGCGCATCCTCAAAAAATACGATTCCATCCGGATTCGCTTCTTTGTACTTCGCCACATGCCCTTTTACATATTCCAGATGCTCTTTTAGCACTTGCGGATCCAGCAGCGCGTTAAAGCTGGACAGCACGTTGCTGCTTATGACCGTCCCGTTGCGCTCAATCCATTCAAAATAGGGCTTTGAGAAGGGAACGAACTCATTCACGGTAATCTTCGTGATGATCAGCCTGTTCGAGCAGGGAATGACAGCCTCCTGGCCTCCCAGGCAGATCTTATCCCCTTTCTTGAACTGGATGATAAAATGAATCTCCTGCTCATTCGTCTGAATGACCTCATCCGTATGTATCAGCCTTCCATCCTGGGAAACCGCATAGATAGACGGAGATCTCAGGATCTGGCAGACTTCTTTGGAATCGTCCGTCAGATGGACGATCGACGGGCAGCTAAGCTGGGCCAGAGCCATGGCAGCCTGTACTGCCGTGCCTCCCATTCCATAGTCAAAATGAAAACTCTCTTCTACCAGTTTCGTATTCTTTACATCTGCCTCGCCCCCGATTCCGCGGATACAGTAATATACTACCGTCCCCAGAAGATCTTCCATCGTCTCTATCTCATCTGCCACCTTCATCTCGGACAGCACGCCGTCCGGCATATGCCGCTCCAGAAGCTCGTTTAGCCGCTCCACTTTAAAGTCACACAGCAGATCCAGATTACTGGTATAGCCCAGCGCCGTATAGCGCCCGTTTCTCGTCCGTTGACGCACGGTCTCATCAAGCGCGTCATATGCCTCCTGGTACTTCTGTTCCAACACCATCTTTCTCACCTCTTTTCTTTAGTCCATTAACGCAAAGGACCTGATCTTGCTTTTTACCACCTCTTTTGCTGCCGCTTCTGCCGGCCCCCACAGGTTCTGGCAGGAGTATCTGAATCCTTCCGACTGTACGGTCTTCACATAGGCTTCGCCCATGGCAACCTGGATATCCGTGCAGATGTTTACTTTGCGTATTCCCTGGCGGATCGCCTCCTGCACTTGTTCCATAGGCGTGCCCGAGCCTCCGTGGAGCACGATCGGACGGTCTACAGCCTTCCTAATATTACGCAGCCTTTCTATATTAAGCTTTGGCTCGAATGTATATTGCCCATGGGCAGTCCCAATGGATACTGCCAGCGCGTCTACCTGAGTCTCTAAAACGAATTTTCTGGCCTCTTCGGGATCCGTCTGCGCCGCTTCCGGCCCTTTTACGATGATATCCCCTTCTTCCCCTACCAGACGTCCCAGTTCCCCTTCCACCGTAACGCCAAATGGATGGGCGCGCCTTGCCACCTTGCGGGTGAGGGCGACATTCTCCTCATAAGGCAGTGCCGACGCGTCAATCATGACGGAAGAAAATCCTGCGTTGATCGCACGGTTGCAGTCTTCATATGTAGTGGCATGATCCAGATGGAGCACCACCGGTACTGCTGCGTCTTTGCTTGCCATATATGCAGTCTGCACCGTCTCCTCCATTCCGCCCATCCGGCCAATCTCCAGCATGCCGCATTGAAGGATGACCGGAACGTCCAGTTCTTGCGCAGCCTCTACGACAGCGCGGGCCACTTCAAAAGACCAGAATTCGAACGCGCCCAGCGCGATGCCCCTTTCATCCGCTATTTTCAATGCTTCTTTCATTGGTACAAAATTGGTTTTTAACATGATTGCTCTCCTTTAATGTTGTAAAATAACTGCCGTTTTATAGATACGCAGCTCTCAGTTATGCTATAATAGTACTAGTATTTTCGACATCCCTGGCATGACTTGAATTTATAATTCTATGAGAGGTACGATTCAATGATTTATGCAGAAGAACGTTATAATAACATCATGCGTCTGCTGACGGAAAAGGGACGCATCAGTTCCGCGGAACTATCTTCCGCCCTGAATATTTCCAGGGAGACGATCCGCCGTGATTTAAACCGTCTGGCCCAGGAGGGCCGCCTTGTCAAGACAAGAGGCGGGGCCATCCTTCCGGATGCCAGCCTGACAAGCCTGGACTTTCCATACACTGCCCGCGAGAAGGCTAACCGAACCGAAAAATCGGACTTATGCGCCTATGCCGCCAGATTTATTCAGGAGAGGGATACCATTTTTCTGGACAACAGTTCTACTGTTACGCATTTGATACGCTTCATCCCCAAGCAGTATCCGCTGAACCTTCTGGTTTACTCCATTCCTCTGCTGCTGACGCTCTCGAACATGCACAATCCTAACTGGAATGTGTTCAGCCTGGGCGGCATGCTCAGCTATACGACCATGTCTTCTACCCGGACGCTTGCACTATCCGCCCTGGATAATTTCATGCCCACTAAGGCATTTCTTTCTTGCCACAGCATTACGAAGGACCTCCATGCCACCGACAGCTATATGGAAGACGTGGAGCTTAAGCGCCGCGCCCTGGATATATCCGCGGAGACCTTCCTTCTGGCGGATGCCTCCAAACTGAACCACCCGGGAGTCATAAAGGTTGCATCCTCCGTCGAGTTTGACCATATTATCACCAACGAGAAGGCTGCGCCATTCTTTGTCAATGACCTAAGGGAAAACGGCTGTAACGTCCATCTTGCCCCTCATATCACGAAGTAAGAAGCCTTCCATGCTTTTCTACATAATCCAGTACTGTCTGAAAATCCGGCACACCGGTGCTGGCGCCCTTCTTAGAGATTCCATGGGCGGATACCGCGCTGGCAAAGCACCCGGCTTTCTCAAGATTCCAGCCTTGTAGATAGGCGCACAGGAATCCTCCCATAAAGCAGTCCCCCGCTCCGGTGGTGTCCATCACCCGGATTTCGGGATATGCCGGCAGCCTGACCTGTTCTTTAAAATCCGTCAGGATGCACCCTTCTTTTCCCAGCTTAATTCCAAAAATCTTTAACGGAAACTTTCGGAATTCCTCTATAATCCCATAGATGTCGGATCGCTGTGCCAAATAGGACGCCTCCTCATAACTTGGTATAAATATATCCGTCTCCTTAAGGGTCTTCTTAATCAGGTCCATCTTGCGCCTGGGGCCGCCGGTCAGTGTAATGCTGGCATCCATTGCCGTAATCTTTCCGCAGTCATGGGCCCTTCCAAACAGATCCGCGATCTCGTCATCCGTCATTCCCGGCATGGCAAGCGCGCTGCCAAAGAACACCATGTCCGCTTCTTTGATTGCCGCATCCGGTACATCCCTGCTTCTTAGCGTCTGGTTGATACTGTTTTCCACCAGGAAATGGCGTTCCCCGTCTGGCTCGATCAGAATATAGGATACGGCTGTATGGCGTCCTTCTACTTGTATCACGTCCTTGACATCCACCTGGTTCCTGTGAAGTTCTTCAAGCAGGAACCGGCCATTCATATCTTTGCCCACTCTTCCGACCAAGGCCGAGCGTACCCCAAGCCTTGACAGGACCACCGAGACTGTCAGGGCATCCCCGCCGGTACTCGGTGCGGAAGGCTCGATCTTGCTGTTGTCAATTGACAATATATTCTGCGGTACCGGCGAAAGCGGGATATCACAGAACATCATCCCCACCGACAATACTTTCATCTCTTCATCCCCTTTTTAAAAAAGCCCCGCAAAACCCAAAGCGCGACATGGGAGCCTTCCCCATCTTCTTTGCTGTTTTGCAGAGCCTTGCAATTTACGTAATTCGTATTAATTCTTTACTGATCCTGCTGTCATACCTGCAATGAAATATCTCTGGAAGAAGAGGAATAATACTAAGATCGGGAGCGAGCCCAATACGCTCATGGCCATCATCTGGCTCCACTCATACGCATGCTGTCCCATCAGCAGGTTGATTCCTACCGGTACCGTACGCATATTGTTCGTCTTAGTCAGTGCCAGCGCGAACAGATACTCGTTCCACGCCTGCATGAAGGTATACATTCCCACGGAGACCAGTCCCGGAACGGATGTTGGAACAAGGATCTTCCACAACGCCTTGAAGCGGGAGCCTCCGTCTATCATAACTGCCTCATCCAGTTCCTTCGGCAAGGTATTAAAATACCCTGTCGTCATCAGAATGGCATACGGCAGCGTAAATATCAGATACGTAAGAATCAATGCCCAATATGTATTGTACAGCTTGATCGTAACGATCAGGCTTAAGTACGGTATCAGCAGCGTAATCGGCGGGATTGCCTGTACTGCGACGATAATGGTATTGATCGTGCTTTTGCCCCGGAAGTTAAACCGGCTGAATGCATAAGAAGCAAGGATACCGATGACCAGGGTAATAACTACCACTGTAAGCGCGATCACATAACTATTTACAAAGAACCGGACCTTTTCCGGGTCGGTCAATACCGCCTTATAAGCATCCAGGCTGAAATTCTTAGAGATCCAAGTAGGCGGCCAGGCAAATATTTCCGAATTGGGCTTAAAGGAATTCAGGATCATCCACAGAATTGGAAAACCAGCGAATAACGCCCCGATTACCAACAATATAATGATTACGATCTTTACCCATAGTTTTTTCTTTCCAATCATATTTAATCCCTCGCTTTCTGCTGTCTAACATAGAAGATTGCTATGATTGTACATACAACAAGCAGAATTACCGCGCCGGCCGAGGCCATGGAGTACTGGTACTTCGTGAAGCCTTGTTTGTATATATACGTACTGATCGTCTCCGTCGCATTGATCGGCCCGCCTCCTGTGGTCATCCAGATTAATGCGAATTGCTGCAATGTCCATACAAAGTCCAGCATAAGAAGGCTGACCAAGATTGGCTTAAGCTGAGGGATCGTGATACGCGTAAATGTCTGTACTGCATTGGCTCCATCCAGGGCGGATGCCTCATACAGATCTGTGGATATTCCCTGAAGTCCGGCCAATATGCTGATCATATAGAAAGGATATCCGGACCATATATTAATAAGCGTAACCGCGAACAGCGCAAACTGTCTGGACCCCAGCCATTCAATATTCTGGCTGATCAGCCCTCCTGCCTGCAGCAGATAGTTTATGATGCCATTCGGGTTCATCATCATTTTCCACAATATTGCAATAACGGATGCCGTAAACATCCATGGCAGCGCATAGACACCCTGAAGATGCCCTTTGTCTTGTTCCCAAGGTAGCGCGTGTTCAGGAGCATCGCAAAAAACATGCCTATGACCAGATGCGCGATAATACTAATGATTACAAAATACAGCGTGTTCTTAATGGCAACCAGAAACGTTGGATCTGTCAATACCTTCGCAAAATTCTCTAAGCCAACGAAAGTTGGATTCTTGTTAATAATAACGTTATCAAAGAATGAATATCTGATAACCATGATAATCGGTATGATCAACAATATGAGCATAAGAATAATGGTTGGCAATAGATATACGTATGGCGTTACCTGCTTTTTAAAAATATCGGAACGTTTTCCTGCCGGTGTCGTCATAACTTTATTTTTTCCTTTCGTCAACTTATCTCAACCCCTTCATTTAGGATGTTAGGGCTGTACGCAGACACGTACAGCCCATATTTCTTTGTCACTTATGTTCTTTTTGCCGGTTCTTCTTACTCGAATGCAGGCTCCCAAATATCCTGGGTTGCTTTCAGCATATCTGCTGCAGAGGATGTATCTCCGTCAAGATACAGCTGTAACTGCTCGTCAAAACTTCTCATCAGGTCTTCAGATGTTGGAAGTCCCGTAAATTCGTTGATCGCGTGGCACTCCTGGAAGAGGTCGTATGCTTTCTGGAACAGTTCATCATTCTTAGAGTAGTCTGGCTCTGCCGTAGAGTTTCCTGGGAATGCATTTGCCAGTTCAGACAGTTTTGCATTTACTTCAGGACTCATAAGATACTCAACAAACTGCATTGCTTCTTCCTTGTTCTCGCAGTTGTCCGCAATACCGATTCCCCAGTTGGCAACATCCATTCCGCTCTCTCCGTCAAAACCTTCCATTACAGGAAGCTTCATGAAGTCAAAGTTCAGATCCGGCGCGCCTTCCTTGATGGTTGTAAGGTGGGATACGCCATCCGTCATGAATGCAACACGGCCATTGGTAAACTCTTCAACCATATCGGATTCCTTCATTGCATAAGCGCCTTCTGCGATCACGCCCTTGTCATTTAACTCTTTGACGAATTCAACCGTCTTTTCAAGGTCAGCATTACCTGTAAGGTTCGGCTTGCCATCCTCTAGCATGGAACCGCCGGATGCCCACAGCCAGCTCATGAACTGGTTCTGGATGCCGCTTGGAGACTCTGTTGACAATGGAATTGCCCATCCCGCGATGCTGCTGTCATATTTCTTAACAGCCTCGCATGCCGTGATGAACTCGTCCCATGTCGTAGGAACCTCATTCACGCCTGCCGCTTTGAGAATGTCCATGTTTACATACATTGGATATGCAAAATTAACTACCGGAATCATATATGTATTTCCTTCGTACTTAATCTGGTCTGACAACTGGCTGTCATCATATCCGTCTTTTTCCATCAGCTCGGTCAAGTTTGCGATGGAGCCTTGTTTTGCAAAATCGTATACCCAGGATCCGTCAAGGCCTACTACATCTGCCATGGTTCCTGCTGCCGCGCCTGCCGCGATCTGAGTCTTGGTATCCGCATATGGGTTGCTTAAGAGCTTGATGTTGATGCCCGTATCCTTGGTGAAATCCTTGCAGATATCATCCAGAGCGCCATCCGGAAGTTCAACTCCCCACCACTGCTGGAACTCAAGCGTTACGCCGTCTTTGCTGTCGCCGCCCTCGTCTTTTGAGTCTCCCTTTGAGCCACATGCCGCAAGTGATAATACCATTGCGCCGACAAGTGCTGCCGAAAGCATTTTCTTGACTGTTTTCTTTTTCATAATTGCTCCTCCTTTAAAGAAATTTTTTTTCAGCAATTGGGCAAGCCTGTTTTGTAATTCCTTTGTACAACCAGTTCATTTTGTCTAATATGACAATTTTTCCAGGCCTTTTTCCGCAATCACTTATGCCTTTTGTATAAATTCATTATAAAATAATATTTCATAATGTCAATAGTTTTTTGCTATTTCCACTAAAAACCATAAATTTGCACAACTTTTGCAACTCATATACATGCAAAAACACAAAAAGCCACGCTCTCGCGTAACTTTTTTTCATATATTTCTTAACCTGTCAATCCTTTTGCGCTGTAAAAGCAAATGTTATTTATATAAGCAACAAAAAAATACCAAGAATCAACAATTGTCAATTCTTGGTATTCTTATTCAGTGACTCCCAGGGGAATCGAACCCCTGATTCCAGCGTGAGAGGCTAGCGTCTTAACCGCTTGACCAGGGAGCCATCTCATATCGTACTTGCCTATTATAGCAAACAAATACAAAACAGGCAAGTACTTTTTACATATTTTTTCAACTTTTTTATCCGAATATCATGCTTGCATATCCCTGGATAAAAATGAACAGCACGATCACCGGAAGCACAAATGTAAGATAGATTCTTACTCCCCTGTTTTCCGGCACCTTCAGACCTTTTCCTGCATTGGCTTCCTTAATAAAGTTGTCCCATCCCCAGCCATATCTGGTCACGCAGAACAACAGGTACACCAGGGAGCCCAGAGGAAGCAGGTTATTGCTTACAAGGAAATCCTCCATATCCATAATGTTCTTGCCGCCGATCGTAAATCCTGCCCAGTCCGTCATTCCCAGAACGCACGGAATGCCAAGCAGAATCAGCAGCACGCCATTGATGGCAACCGACTTCTTCAAGGTCCATCCCCACAGATCACGTCCATACTGGATAATGTTCTGGAACACGGCAACGATCGTTGATAATGCGGCAAATGTCATGAAGAGGAAGAACAAGGTTCCCCACAGCCTTCCTCCCGCCATCTCGCGGAATACATTGGGAAGCGTCACGAACACCAGCCCCGGCCCTTGCCCCGGATTGACGCCGAACGCAAAGCATGCCGGGAAGATAATCAGGCCTGCCACGACTGCCACAAACGTATCGAGAGCAGTTATGCTTACCGCTTCGCCCGCAAGACTTCTCTCTTTGCCGATATAGCTTCCGAATATGGCAAGAGAGCCCGCGCCTACGCTGAGGGTAAAGAAGGCCTGTCCCATGGCGGCGAATACCGCTTCTTTGATTCCGCTTTCTGCCATCTTTCCAAAATCCGGAAGAAGATAGAACTTCAGTCCATCCATGGCTCCCGGAAGCGTTACGGCTCTTGCCACCAGCACGACCATGATTACAAGAAGGCTTGACATCATAATCTTCGTTATCAGTTCCACGCCCTTTTGAAGCCCCATGGAGCAGATCAGAAGGCCGATCGCAGAGATCAGGATCATCCAGAATAGCATCTCATTGCGGTCTCCGGTCAGCTGACCGAATATATTCTCTACCTGCTTCGTATCCGCCCCCTTAAAATCTCCCTTTGCCATCTTCACAAAGTAAGCCAGCATCCAGCCTCCGATGGTGGTATAAAACATCATCAAAAGGTAGTTGGCAGCCATAGAAAAATACCGGAATATATGCCACTTGCTCCCTTCCGGCTCCAATGCATTAAAGGACATGGCAGAACTTTTCTGGCTGCCTCTTCCTACCGAAAATTCCATAACTACTATCGGGAGTCCCAGAATCAGCAGGAAGAACAGATACATCAGCACGAATGCCCCTCCTCCATATTCTCCTGTTATGTACGGGAAACGCCATACATTTCCAAGCCCGATCGCACATCCTGCCGAGATCAGTATGAACCCCAGCCTGGAAGAAAACTTTTCTCTCTTTTCCATACTCTTATCCTTTTCTTACTCTATCATTTTTACAGATTCATCTTTGGCATCTTCCAGCAGTTCAGGATTGGACATCAGTTCCCTGATATGTTCTTCAGGAACCATAATCCGAAGCTGCCTGTTCAGGTTCTCAACCGTAACCTCATCGTGGGCGCCTCCAAATTCGCCGTCCAGCGTCCATGGAATCTCTTCCAGGGATTCAAAAGTAATGCGCCCGGTCTTGAAAGAATACATATGCTTGGTATCCACCTGCTCGATGAGAAGGGATGCCACGATCTCCTGCAGGGCAAGCGGATTCTTCGGCGTCTTAATCAATGTAACCTCGAACAGGCCGTCATCAAAGACCACCTGCTTGCCTATCATGTTGCGGAAGCCTCCTACTGACCGTGAGTTGGTCACCATTCCGAAGATGAATTCATCTTCCAGCGTCTCTCCATCGTGGGTCACCTTGATCCGGTAGGACGGCACATTGAACAGACGCTTTGTTCCCTCCAGCACATACGCCAGATGCCCCAGCACATTCTTCATCTCCTGCTTCGTCTGATAGGATACATCCGTAAAAAGGCCGAACGCCGCAATATACACGAAGATATCATCATTAAATTTTCCCACATCGCAGGGAAACAGCGTGCCATTCACCGCGTTATCCGCTGCCCGAAGAAGTCCTTTCGGGATATGCAGGCTATTGGCAAAATCGTTGGTCGTTCCTGTCGGGATATAGCCAATGGGATCCCGCTTGTCTCTCTGCATCATCCCGGTTACCACTTCGTCAATGGTCCCGTCCCCGCCGCTGCAGACTACCAGGTCATATTCATCCGAATCGTACTCTGACACCTTCCTGTATGCGTCCCGGTATGACTGGGTGGGATAGGCCACCACTTCATAGCCCGCCTTTACGAATATGTCAATAATATCCGATAATTTTGGCTTCAGAAGTTCCTTCCCCGCATGTGGATTATAGATAAACAGAAGACGTTTCATGATTCGTACCCCTCTTTCTTCCAAGTTCTTTTTTCCTATATCATAAAAAGGGCATCCCCATGCCCTTTATACGTTGCTTGATTATGTATTATTTCCGGGTAGTCAGGAAACCTTCTACTCCGGCAACCGCCTCTTTTTCATCTTTTCCCTCTGCTACTACAGTGATGTCCTCGCCTTCCTGCAGGCTCAGGCTCATCATCCCCATAATACTCTTCGCATTAATCTTCTTATCCTCCATCTCAATGTATACCTGGCTTGCATACTGGCTCGCTTCCTGTACCAGATGCGCAACCGGACGGTCTTCCATTGCCATGTTCTTTTTAATAGTAACAGGTTTCTTAATCATAACGAATTGCTCCTCCTTACTGTTCCCTTAACTTTTCTGCTATTTCACTTAATTTCCTTAGTCGGTGGTTCACTCCGGATTTCCCTATCGGATTCTCCAGAAGCCCTCCAAGCTCCTTCAACGTTGCATCCGGATATGTCAGACGCGTAAGGGCGACGTCTTTTAATCCATCAGGCAACTTGTCAAAACCGATGTTGTCTCTTATATATATGATATCCTCCATCTGCCTGACCGAGGCAGAGACGGTTTTGTTAATATTGGCCGTCTCGCAGTTGACCTTGCGGTTGACGGTATTGCGCATCTCTTTCATGATCCTGACATTTTCCAGTTCCAGCAAGGCCACATGGGCCTCCATGATGTTCAATATGTCTACGATCTGCGATCCTTCCTTTAAATATACCACATAGGATTTCTTCCGCTTGACAATCTTGGCATCCATCTCGAAACTGTTGATCATATTCCTTAAATACTCCGCCTGCTTAAGAGTCCCGCATACAATCTCAAAATGATAGGACTTATCCGGATCGCTCATGGAACCGGAGGCGATAAATGCGCCGCGGATATATGCGCGCTTGCAGCATACGGCCTGTACAATGACATTCTCCACCGCCAGAAGTTCTTCCCCCTTGGCGCGGATATAATAACTGCAGCTTCCTTTGGCTGTATTCCTGCGAATCGCGATATCAGTACTTATATTAAATGTTTTTCCCAATAATGTAAAGCATTTTCTTGCAACTCCATCATTTTCCGTGTGAAGTTTCAATATGCAGCGCCCATAGCCATCTTTCTCAAAAGAGCCCGACATATGGACAAGCGCAGACAGTTCCGCAAGATTGCAGTGTCTTGCCTTTGCGTAATGCTGTGCTAGTTCTTCCTTTATCTTACCCGAAAATGACATCTTACGCTCCTACTTTGCCTTCGTGATCGCATCCTTCCCGATATCCCGGTGCTCGATGCGGATTCCATAATTCTCATTCTTCAGCAGGGCCTCGTACAACTCGTTTGCCAGCGTCACTGAACGGTGTTTTCCGCCAGTACAGCCAATTCCGATCACCAGCCGGGTCTTTCCTTCCCGGATATAATTGGGGATCAGGAACTCTACCATATCCACCAGCTTCTCCATAAATTCCGAGGCATTGCCATTGTTCATGACGTAATCCCTGACCTCTTTATCATTGCCGCTTTTGGGGCGTAATTCTTCTATATAATAAGGGTTTGGCAGAAAGCGCACGTCAAACACCAGATCGGCCTCCGCCGGAATCCCATATTTGAATCCAAATGAAAGCACGGATATATAGAGGTTCTTATACTCTTTATTCCGGACAAATATTTTGTTCAGTTCGGCCTTAAGTTCCCTGGTCAGCATGTTGCTGGTGTCCACAAGGTAGTCGGCCCGCTTCCTCAGAAATGCTGTCCGCTCCCTCTCCTTTTCTATACCTTCCCTGACTGGTCCATCATTACCTGACAGCGGATGGCTTCTTCGCGTCTCCTTATACCGTTTGATCAGTACCTCATCCACGCATTCCAGATACAATATCTCGTACTTCATGCCAGCCACATCCAGCTGGCTCAGAACCTTCTCCAGCTCTGAAAAACTCTGCCCGCTCCTAATGTCCACCCCTATGGCCGCTTTGTTGATCTCCGTTCCCGGTACCCTCAGCAGATCTGCCATCTTAGGAATCAGAGGTACCGGCAGATTATCCACGCAGAAATATCCCACATCTTCCAGCATTTTAAGTGCCGTACTTTTGCCTGCCCCGGACATCCCCGTCACAATCACAAATCTCATCTTAGAACTCTCCCAGTCTCTTTACTTCCGGCTCCAGCCTTACGCCGAACTTTTCTTCCACCTGTTCTGACACCTTACGCATCAGTTCCGCCACATCCGCAGCCGTAGCATTGTCTTTGTTGATCACGAAGCCGCAATGCTTCATGGACACTTGGGCGCCGCCTACGCTAAAGCCCTGAAGCCCCGCATCTTGTATCAGTTTCCCGGCAAAATATCCCTCCGGCCTCTTGAAGGTGCTTCCGGCGCTGGGATATTCCAGCGGCTGCTTTGAAATCCGCTTCTCTTTCAGTTCATCCATCCGCGCCTTGATTTCCTCTTTTTCACCTTTTTGAAGACGAATCACCGCCTCCAGAACGATATAGCCTTTCTTTGCAATTATGCTGGTACGGTATCCTAATTCCAGTTCCTCATCCGGAATGGCCAGAACCTCGCCTTCCGGCGTAAGGACTGTCACTTCTCTTAACACATCCTTCATCTCGCCGCCGTATGCCCCGGCATTCATGACGCAGGCGCCTCCAAGCGCTCCCGGTATCCCTGCGGCAAACTCGAATCCGGCAAGCCCGGCTTCCAGAGCCTTGCTGGCAATGGCTGAAAGAAGCGCGCCTGCCTGGGCCTTTACCAGTTCTCCTTCTATCTGTATCTGGTTCATCTCTTTGAATATCTGTATGATCACTCCCCGGTATCCCTTGTCAGACACCAGAAGATTGCTTCCATTTCCTACTATATAATAGGGGATCTCCTTCTCCTTGCACAACTTGACGAGCCCCTGTACTTCCTGTGCTGTCTTCGGCTGCACGAAGAACTCTGCCGGTCCGCCTACCCGGAATGTGGTATGGTTCCTCATCGGCTCTTCGATCTGTATTTGTTCCTTCGATATAATATTTAATAATTCCTGATAAAAATCCTGATTCATATCATACTCCATCTCTAACATTATATACTACTTAATTTCTCCGTACATCATACACTAAATGACTTACAAATTCAACGCACTCTTGCAAATTCCCCATAAATGCGGTATATTAGTGCCAAGTGATTTAAAAATAAAAAAGGAGTGAACTTATCAATTGGACTCGAGTGACGTCACACAACTCATTATCCTACTAATTCTACTGGGGCTGTCTGCATTCTTTTCATCTGCAGAGACAGCGCTTACAACTGTAAACAAGATCCGCATCCGCAGTTTGGCTGAGGATGGGAACAAACGGGCAAAAACGGTGCTTAAGATTACCGACGATTCAGGCAAGATGCTCAGCGCTATCCTGATCGGCAACAACATCGTCAATCTGTCCGCCGCCTCCCTCACCACCAGCCTGGCATACAGTTTTGGCGGTTCCATGGTGGCAATTGCCAGCGGAATCCTGACCGTGCTGATCCTTCTCTTTGGCGAGATAACGCCGAAGACCATGGCAACCATCCATGCGGAAAAGATGGCACTTATCTACGCGCCGATCATCAGCATCTTCATGAAGGTCATGACGCCGGTCATCTTTATCATCAACGGACTATCCATCGGAGTGCTGTTCCTTCTGCGTGTCGATCCGAACGCAAAGAACGATCTTATGACTGAGACGGAACTGCGCACGATTGTAGATGTAAGCCATGAAGACGGAGTCATTGAATCCGATGAAAGAGAAATGATATATAACGTGTTCGACTTAGGCGATGCCAAGGCAAAGGATGTCATGGTGCCCCGCGTACACGTGACCTTTGCGGATGTCAACAGTACCTATGAAGAACTGCTTGATATTTTCCGCGAAGACAAATTCACAAGGCTTCCTATTTTTGAAGATACTACCGACAACGTTGTTGGTACTATTAATATGAAGGACTTGCTCTTATATGACAATACAAAGGAATTTCATATCCGGGATATTTTGAGGGAGGCTTATTTTACCTATGAATACAAGAGCATCTCGGAATTGCTGGTGGAGATGCGCCAGGCTTCTTTCAACATCGCCATCGTTCTGGACGAGTACGGCGAGACCGCCGGCCTGATAACGCTGGAAGATATCCTGGAAGAGATCGTCGGCGAGATTCATGATGAATATGACGAGAATGAGGAAGACTTCGTCCAGGAAGTAAGCGAGCGCGAGTATATTATCGAAGGCTCCATGAATCTGGATGACTTAAATGACCGTCTGGATCTGGATCTTAATTCCGAGGAATACGACTCCTTGGGCGGCTTTATCATTGAGAGGCTGGACCGTCTGCCAGAGGCGGGCGACAGCATCGTGACCGAGGAAGGCATCCGCATGGTCGTTGAAAAACTGGACAAGAACCGGATTGAAAAGGTACATGTCTACCTGCCGGAGTCCGTTATGGAAGAAACTCATACAGATGACTAAGAAACCCAAGAACGGCATAGCCTTTTCGCTATGCCGTTCTTTTATATCCTGATATGTTCTTATGATTCTTCGTCTTTTACTTCTTCCCCGGCAAGCTTCAATATATCTTCAATCTCCGCTTCCGTGATTCCCAGCTTGTCCGCCACTTCCTCGACACTCACTTTCCGTCCCAGTTCCTCGCTCATGCTCTTGATCGTCTCATCCAGTTCGGACACTCTCTCCACCATCTTCTTATCCTGACGCCTGGTCTCAGTCTGGGATTCCAGGAGCGCCTGCATCCCGGCGCGCACCGCTTCCATGACAGCCTCTTCATCCTCCTCTTCTTTATATTCATCAAGCGCCATCATCAGGCTGATGTTGCCTTCCTGAATCATATCTCCGACAAATATCTCCGCGTGATGCATCTTCAGTGCCTCGTCCACGACCTTCGGAAGATAATAGGCCATCCGCGCTTCGGCAAGGCTCTTTCCCTGCATCTGGTCAATATCCTTTAAGTATTCCTCAATATAGGACTGTTCTTCATTGCTAAGGGATGCCGGTTCCTCTTTTCGTTCCTTGACTGTGCCGCTTTTGGGGACATAGCCGGTTACCGCTATCTTTTGTGCCAGAAGATACTCGCATACCAAATCTATCTGCTCCTGGGAAAGGCGGTCCTCTTCAAAGTACAGTTCCACGTCCTCAAGCGCTATCTTGCCGCCCTGCTCCCGGGCAGCGCTAAGTATTCCGCTTAATTTTTCTTTAAATTCCAATCTATCAGCCATGCTTCATTCCTCCAGTACTTATTTCTATTGGAATATATTATCATAGTTATCTGCCCCACGTCAAAAAAAGAGCTGCTTTTGGCAATCCAAAAACAGCCCTGGTCTCCTGTGCATGAAAAATATACCTTAGACTTAGCGGACAATAACCGTTGGATATCCCGCCCGCTTCAGACGCCTTTCCAACTCCGCGGCTTCATTCAGATTGTTGTAGCCCCCAACCTGGACCCGCAGATACGGCCCGGAGTCATCGATAAACGCCGGGAAGTCCTGCTCCAGAAGCTCATTCAGCAGCCGCTCCGCATACCTGCGGTTTCTGAAAGCGCCTACCTGGACCCGATAATAATCGTTCTGTATGACCCCCACCGATTCCAGGGTATCCAGAATTCCAGATGCGATCGCCTGCGCAATATCGTCAAAGTTATCGTCAAACAGACGATTATCCACATCCGAGTTGATAAACCCTACTTCTACCAGCACTGCCGGCATCCGGGTTCTTCTAAGCACCACCAGATTTGGCCGGGCTTTTACTCCCAGGTTCACGAAGCCGATCGCCTCCAGCTGGTCATTGATATCCTGGGCCATCTGATATTTGATCCCTGACAGGTCGTACACCAGGCTTTCTACCCCCGAAACCTCATTATCCGTAGGAAATGAGTTCCTGTGAATGGATATAAAAAAGTCTACTCCCGCATTGTTTGCCTGCATGGCCCTTTCGTAAGGCGACGTATACGCGTCGGTCGTTCTCGTATACTCCACATCCACTCCGTTATTCTGGAGAATCTCTCCGATTGCCAGTGTCAGCCGCAAAGTATCATCTTTCTCCTGCCGCCCGTTAAAGACTGCGCCCGGATCCCGCCCGCCATGTCCTGCATCCAGCATAATTGTATATGGCATAATCTGTCTCCCTTCACAACATTCTATATTAAAGTATGCAGGCAGGGCTGTCTTGTTCCGTCTTTTTATTCCAGGACTCCGCTGATATTATTATCCTGGAAAAAGGTATTTCCGCTATATAAAAACAACGTATCCGTAATCTGGTATGTGGACATGATATCGTCTATTGTCCCCGCATAATATCTTGGATCTACCAATACAATTTCTTTATAATGAGGAATCAGAAAAGGTACAAAACTATTGGCGAAGGAATCTTTTATCAGCAGCAATGTCTTTCCGCTCTCAGAAGTCGTCTTAATATCAATGACAGAAGAGTTCCCTCCAAGGAAAACAGCGTATTTATCCTTTGTTTTCAGTTTGGATACATCATATAGAGAGGTTCTTTTCTTCTGCTCATCTACATAATTGACAAGTACCGCTACTTCTTCTTCGGGAACATATACCTCAATCTCTTCTTTTTCACTTAGGCAGAATCCGCTTGTGCTGGCCAGCATGCCATTAAATTCTGCAGTGACCGGGTATCTATGATAAGAGGTATTTACGCGATCTTCCTCTATCCCAAGTTCGCTGGCAGATGCCAAGTACATATAATAGGCTCCAAGGCTTGTCCAATGGTGATCTGTCTTATAATATATTTTCTCGTCCGCGTGCTCTGACATAACCGCCCTTCCATCAATCCATTGAACCGTCTTTGACAGCCTGTCCCGTACATCGTCCAGCATAACTGACTGTTCCTGCGTGCTGGCAAACGCCGGAAGAGAACTTTTTAATATTTCTGCTGAATCCGGGATTAAGAGCAGTCTGGCTTGCATATCTTCATATCTTTTAGCAAAGCCGTTAATACTGTCTATGTTTTTCTTTAACGTTTCCTCTTCAGGCGGGGCGATCTCTTCCATCAACTGCTTCTTTTTTCCAAGAAAAACGCCGTTTTCTTCCCTGCTTCCACCGATTCTTTCCAAAGCGGCGCTAAACCCGCGCCAAAGATTACGGCCAGCAAACTGGTCGGATATATAAGATTCATATTGCTGCATATAAATTCCGCCAAGAACGCTGTCCCATGTACACCTCGGCCTTTCTGTCAAGGTTCTGTTCTCTTCTTCCGATATCTTTTTATCCTTTGTCATTAGATTGAGAATCATAATAATGAAAAGACAGGCAATAAACAGAATTCCTAATATTTTATCCGACTGTCTTTTTATCCGTTTCCTTTTCTCTCTTCGCAAAACGATTGCCTCCTAAAATCTAAAATACAAAAATGGATTAAATGAATTCGTAATCAAAAAGGAAATGGCAGTCAAAAGCAAGCACATATATAGGAGAGCCATAACCCATTTCCTGCGGCTGCTATATCCACGGCGGTTGATAAAACGCGAGATCACAGGGGTAGAAGCCAGTATTCCCAGCAGCCACAACAGCCAGTTCGAACTTAGTAAAAAGAGCACCTCTTTGTCTGCCAGACCTGCCGCGCCTGTTCCAAACATCATTCCAAGATACGCAGCCGCCTCTTTCAAGCCTGGACTAAAAAAGAATACCCAACCAATGATAACGATTACAAGCGTATAAATATGTCGTACCCATCCGGGCAGGCTATTTATTTTATTTCCCCATATGAACTTTTCTAAGACTAGCATGATTCCATAGTAAAATCCCCAGAACAAAAAGTTCCATGCCGCTCCATGCCAGAATCCCGTCAAGGACCATACGACAAGCAGGTTAAATATTTGCCGGCTCTTGTTAACCCGATTTCCGCCCAAGGGAATATACACATATTCCTTGAACCATGTGCTAAGAGAGATATGCCACCTCCTCCAAAACTCCGTGATACTAGAAGAAATGTATGGATAATCAAAATTCTTCTTCAACTCAAATCCAAACATTTTCCCCAATCCTATTGCCATATCGGAATAGCCGCCGAAGTCAAAATATATTTGCAGCGAATATGCAATCGCGCCCATCCATGCCGTTAATATCGAAAGTTTTCCCCCAGTCATAAAGGTATTGTGAATAGAATTGAAAATCTCTCCAATTCCATTAGCCAAAATGACCTTTTTGCCTAGCCCTATGATAAAGAATCGCGCGCCCGCGCCGAACTTTGCTGCGGAAAAGTTCCTTTTTATCAACTGTGCCTCAATATCCGTATAGCGCACGATCGGCCCGGCTATCAGCTGTGGGAACATGGAAATATATAGTGCAAAGTTCAAAATATTTTTCTGCGGCCTTACTTCCCCTCTATATACATCCATCAGATAAGAAATTGCCTGAAACGTATAAAAAGAAATTCCGATTGGAAGCCCTATCTGCCTGTAGGTAACATGGAAAGGCAGAATTCTGTTGAGGCTATCCAGGAAGAAGCCAGAGTATTTAAAAAATCCAAGCAACAAAAGATTCACGATTAATGCCTGTATCAGGCTCTTTCTGGCGGCACGCGGATTCTCTTTCTTCTCCTCGATATCCTTTCCGCAGATATAGTTAAAAAATATGGAAAGAATCATTAATACAACATAGACCGGCTCGCCCCACGCATAGAAGAACAGGCTTGCGATAAGCAATACTATATTCTTTAAGGCGTACGGGGAAATATAATATACCGCCAAGGATACCGGCAAAAAAACAAATAAAAATGTAACACTGCTAAATAACATATCTTCCCCCGCTAAATACTCTTTCTAAATATCGTCTTATACCTGTCCGCTTCTGGAGAGACTGCCAGAAAAATGTAAGTCCCCCGGACGCTTTTTTGCGCCTTTTTAAGCATCTCTACCTGTTTAGGCGCATAACCGTCAAAATCATTTTTCCGGCTATCCAATCGTTTGGAAATGGCCTCTTCTACTTCCTGGATCTGCGTATCATCCTTCACCTTTATCAGAAGAATTTCTTCTGCCGACATGCTGGATGCAGATACATACATCATAACGCCATCATACTGGGCTCCATTTAAGCCATAATATCGCTTCAATCCCTGGGTGCTGACATCCTTTAAGTTTTCTGTATTGATTTCCTTTTGTATGGCTTTTTTAACCTCGTCAAATGGCTTGGTGCTTCCGCTGGTGTTCAGGAATACCAGCATGACATAGCCCCCTAACAGACAGATAGAAATACATTTTAATATTGTCGTGCTTATATTTCCCCTGCTTTTTCTTCTGCTTCTCATAGTCCCGCTCCTTGCGCCATGCTGTTTAGCCAATATGGATAAAAGTCACTTTTAAAATGGTAGCCATCCTCCGCATAGTATTCATCTTTTACAAGTCCGGTATTGTCCAGATATGCGATATCATACTGTTCGCAGATTTCCTTTATTATCTGATTATAAGGACTTACATCTGCATAGAAAGCGTTTCCGATCGTATCCAGATTTAAAACAGGGAAAAGCGAGTTCGCATAGATCTTGGCATCTGGAAGGGCTTGCTTTAATTTCACTATAAAACTTTCATATTCATCTCGAAACCGGTCATAATCATCCCATACATGTCCAATATCGTTAAATCCGTAATACAGGAAAACATTTTGCGGGCTTAACTGCGTAACAGTCGCAAGCGCGCCATCTAATGCGGTTAGGCTTACCCCCATCTCTGCGATTAGGCTGGACGAATTAAGCATGTTATATTCGCCTAATGCTTCCGCAATAGAATCTCCCATTACCACGCTATTAGCGAAAATTTCTTTATAGTTCCGATTTACAATATCTTCCTCATTATTTTGAGAATTTGCTGATTCGCCCGTATCTTCCTTTTCATTAGATGCAGAGGGCGCCTGTGTCTGAATTGACTGAACCTGCTGCTCGACCTCTCCGATATTCCTTGTTTCCATCTCTTTTAAAATCTTTACTCCCTTCGAAACATCTGTAGGTTTTTGAGTGAATCGCAAGATTCCTTTTACCATAAAAACTGCTGCCATAAATATAGCAGCAACAAGGATAAAAATTTTTAAAATTTTCTTTCTCATTTGTATTCTCCACCCAATATATTATTATTTATATCATAAAATATAATGTTTTATATAATATATTAACACATTCTACTTTATATTACAATCAGTTGTAAAAGGAGATGTGTCATGTTTAGAATAAAAAAAGAGCAGATTGAATATGAGAATAAGTCTTTACGACTGCCGACAGATTTAATCAGGCAGGTGCAGGAACTTGCGGATAAAAATGAAATATCTTTTAATAAACTGGCGATTCAATGTATCGAGTATGCTTTGGAGCATATGGAAGAAGAAAAATAAAGGAGATTGGATATATATAATCCAAGCAACAAAACAATAAAAAAGGGCTGCTGCTTAGTAGATATTCATCTACTTTTGCAACAGCCTTTTTATAGAGATATGTCTATTTTATATACTATTTAAAAACCTTTACAATCCATATTGCCGATACATCATGTCCCGGTAAGCCTTATCCTCGCTCACCTTCCTGATATCGTCTATCCTGTCCTCGCGCAGCAGTTTCCCAATCAAGGCAAATAATCGCTTTTCCTCCTTCTGTACCTCCTTCTCTACTTCCACCGCCATTTCTTTTTTTACTCTCTTTACTTCCTTTTGTACTTCTCTCTCCACATCTCTCTTCAAATCCTCCGCATATAGTTCCCTTAATGCATCGCACATCTTCCTCGCCTCCTCCATCGTCTTTTGGTTTGCCCTTGTGATCAGGTCCATGGCTTAATATCATCTGGATGGGGATCACGTCATTTTTCAGGCAGTAGATTCCATCTACTGTCTTTTCAGCCTCTATCCCCCGCTCCTCTCTCAGGCTCCTTAGCATTTCCCGGGGATAATGGCTGCATACGAAGCTAATCGTAATCTCGCTCATCCTGATCTCATGGATCTTCTCCGTATCCGACTGATAAAAGCATGCATAGCCATAGACCTTGTAAAAATCATTAATACTCAGATGGTCTTCCGGGCTTTTATACTCGATCAGATTATACTTTCTGAATATCCTGCCGATATTCTTTTTTACCGGCCTGTCCTCTATTTTTTTAACGATCAGAGTGTCAATACGCATGGGCTTTTTACTGAGTTCATACTCTGGATAGAATTCCAGAAACTCCGCTTCTTCCTTCAATTCTATCTGCAGGGCCGCGCAGAAACCCGGATGCCACTGAAGAATCTTGCCCCGCGAGTCACTTCTGCTTAAGGCCTGTACCGTGGGCTGCCCGGATGGGCAGTTCTTATCTGTCATCTGTACCTCCATTATATTTAATTTTTGTCGGGTCCGCAAGTTCCTTAAAGGTATAAATTCAGTCGGAATCCTGCATAAGCATCACCACGCTTCTGCTAGAAAATTTCAAATCGGAATGTTCCTGACGAACGTCAGATAGGAATGATTAGATTTGTAGAATTAATGTATCACATATTTTCATGAAACACAATTTATTTTTATAATTTCATAAAAGCACGCGGTCCGTGAACGCATTAAAAATGGGAACAGAGCAGTCACCTGCCCTGTTCCCATATATGCATCTTCGCTTTTTATCCGATCTTTTGAATCTCTATCTTCTCATACAAAGATTCCATATCTTCCTTTACAAAATACCCGGTCTCCTCGCGCATTGCCGCTGCTGCGGATATGGCGCTTGCCTTCCTCAAGGTATCTTCAATCCCAAGCCCCTCGCTGAATCCAAGGGCAAAGCCTGCAATCATAGAATCCCCGCAGCCAACCGTATTAACCGCGTCGATCTTAGGCACGACGGCCCGGTAAACACCGTCTTCGCATACGCACAGCGCGCCGTCCCCTCCCAGAGAGATGACCACCACTTCGATGCCTCTTCCATGAAGTTCTTTGGCTGCCTCGATGATCTCTTCGATCTGGCTGCAGTCTTTGCCGGTCAGCATCCGTATCTCATCGATGTTCGGCTTGATCATGGTCGGGCATGCCTCAATCCCGCGTTCTAGCAATTTTCCGCTGGTATCAAGAATCACCTTTTTTCCGGCATCCTTTGCAATCTTGATCAGGTGCTGGTAGGTATCGCCCTCCAGCCCCTTTGGCACGCTTCCTGACATGGTTACCACGTCCGCGTCTGCCACAAGACCGGAGAAATGTTCCAGGAATCCCGCAAACTCCTCTTCCGTCACCTGGAATCCAGGCTCCAGGAACTCCGTCTGTACCTGGTTCTTTTCATCCCAGATATTGATGCAGGAGCGGCTCTCCGCATCCAGACGGTAGAATGCGCTCTCTACCTGGAAGTCTTTCAGGGACTCCGTGATATAATCGCCGGCATGGCCGCCCACGAACCCGGTGGCAACCACTCTCGCCCCGGCGATCGCCGCGGGCTTGGAGACATTAAGCCCTTTCCCTCCCGGCGTATAGGCGCACTCCTTTATGCGGTTGACCTCGCCTACCCGGAATTCTTCTACTACATAACGCTTATCAATGGCTGCGTTTAACGTAACTGTAAGTATCATGGCAACCTCCTACTCTTCATTCACAAGCAATACTTTACCCTTCACAAGCCCAGGCGTCTTGAACATCTGGAAAGCTTCCTGCGCCTGGCTCATAGGCATCTTCTTATAGATGAAGCCCGGATCAAATTTCAACTGTCCGGTTGCAAAATAGTGGGCCGTAAGCTCCCATTCCTTACCCGGGAACGGTGAACTGTAAGACATCCAGGAACCCGTCAGTTTAAATTCCTTGCGGTTCATATTCTCCCACATCGCTGGCGTGAAAGTAAGATCTACATGAGGTGTTCCGATAAAGCATACATGCGCCTTGTTGGCTGCCAGTTCAAATGCCATATGCATGGTTGGAACCTGGCCTGCCGTCTCGAATACATACGCATAGCCCTTGCCCTTGGTAATCGCAAGCGCCTGCTCCATATAGGATTCCTTCGTAGTATTGATGACTTCATCCGCCCCAAGCCTTAAGGCCAGGTCCAGCCGCTCGTCGCTGATATCGAATACGACTACTTTCTTGGCGCCGAAGATCTTAGTCCACTGCATGGTGAACATTCCGATGGTTCCTCCGCCAAGCACGGCCACATATTCGCCGCCCTTGTAATCATTCTGGATCACGCCATGGAGCGCGACCGTAGATGGCTCGAACATTGCTCCCTGCTCATAGGATACAGATTCATCGAATACTACCGCATTCTGCTCCGGGATCACCACATAGTCCGCATTGCTGCCCTGCTGCCTGGAACCGATGAAACTGTAATGCTTGCAGAGAGAGAAGTTTCCATTCTGGCAGTCATCACATTTCATGCAGGGAAGCAGCGGCGCGCCTGACACTCTGTCTCCTACCTTTACCTTGGTCACGCCTTCGCCCACTTCTACGACATCTCCGGAAAATTCATGTCCCAGCACGATCGGGTAGAAGTGTACCCCATTATGAAGAACCCTGGGGATATCAGATCCACAGATGCCAGAGGCCTTTACCTTGACCTTTACCATTCCCGGCCCTGCCTGCGGCTCCTCATAATCCAGATACTGCACGTCCTCATTTGCACATACGACTGCTGCTTTCATTTCTATTCTTCCCCTTTCTGTCTCATCAGATCTTTTAAATTCTCATACAGTTTCAAATATACTTTATAATTCTTGTCATAGGCTGCCCACACATCCGGATTCGGCTCATGATGCCGCTTTATGACTACCGTCCGATCCACCGCTTCTTCAAAATCCTTATACATGCCTACGCCTACGCCAGCCAGGATGACTGCTCCCAGCGTGGTGGCAGTATCGGAAGAAGGAACGATGATTTTCTTGCCCGTTACATCCGACTTCATCTGTGTCCACAGAAGAGAGTTCGCAGAGCCGCCCATAGAGCGCAACTCGCTGACCGTGGCCCCGGCTTCCAATGCCACGTCCAGGTTGTGTCTTAAGGATAAGGCTACGCCTTCCATGGCCGCTCTTACAAAATGTCCCTTTGTCTTGCTAAAGTCCAGCCCGTAATAGACGCCCTTGGCATATGGATCCCAGATGGGCGAACGTTCGCCTGACATGTAGGGAAGGAATACCAATCCGTCGCTTCCCGGCGCCACCTTTTCCGCCAGTTCATTAAAAAGATCCAGGGAACTCTTTCCCAGTTCTTTTCCCTTCACCCTCTCGTAATCGGCAAATTCGTGTTCCAGCCAGCGCATAACGCCGCCTCCGCCTACAGTTCCTCCCTGCAGTATCCACTGTCCAGGCGCCGCATGGTAACTTAGGATCAGGCGCTTGTCTGCCTTATAGGTATCCATGCAGATGCTCATTCCGCCTGCCTGGCCTCCCTGCTCCTGGG